>MAXP01000084.1 GCA_001751085.1 Desulfobacterales bacterium C00003060
CTTCCTCCAAGTTAAGTGATCTAAAGGCAACTTCTCAAAAAGTTCCGGGATTAGTTGCCCCCCTCACCCCATAAGCGCTAAGTTGTTTTGAAAGATGAATGTTCATTAGTCGGCATCCTTCACGACAAGTCAAAAGTAGTTTACACTTCGTTGATCTTGAATTTTGGCAGTGAAATTTGAAATTTGAAATTGGGAAAAACACAAAGATGTAGATGGGTTATCTAATTTCAAATTTCGAATTTCCAGTTTGGAGATCGCCATTCAATTCGATAATACACGCTTTTTCGAAAAAAGTGTAAACTGGTCAATGAAGGATGTTCATTAGTCCATGGTATCTCCCAATAATCTGTCCAGCACAATGGCAGCAGCCGAACGAACCGACAGGTGGTTATATCCTGTGTTTCCCATAATAGGTGTCAAGGCATAGTCTGCTCCATCAACAAACTCCTGCGTCAGTCCCCACCCTGTGCCGAAAAGGAGCAAGTGAGGGTGTTCGCCTTTTAACATCTCTCGCAGCGCAGGATAACCTGTATTGCGTGGTTGGGGCTTTGCATCGGTCACAACGGTTACCGGCGAAACCGCGCAATCAAGGGCGATTTCATCTCGCACAGCATCCAGAGATACCGCTATCCTTATCAGCCGTAACGCTTCGCTGCGGTCGGGATTGTACCTGGCACCCACACCCTCGATCCAATGTGATATGATCCGCTCAACAAGCTCCCGCTGGTCTTCCAGCGGTGTAACTATGTAGAAGGCCCGCACGCCATAGGTCTTAGCAACCCTTGATATATCGTGCAGGTCGAGGTTGCTGACAGCAGAGGCGATCACCTGACCGTTCTTGTTATACACTGGATAGTGTATCAGGGCTATGTAAAGGTTGCCCGGGGCTTTCAAGACGCTGTGGAATGGTTACCCATGATAGTTTTGAGATCTTTCTGGAGTTTTGTCATGAATCTTATATCATCCGATGAAAGATGCTTGTCCATCAGCAGGTCAGGCCTTTTCAACAGTGTTCGGACGACTGAGGCCTGTCGTCGCCACTCTTTTATCGCAGCGTGGTTACCAGAAAGGAGCACTTCGGGTACTTCCGCCCCCTCAAAAGACCTCGGGCGTGTATAGTGCGGATACTCCAGCAGCCCCGTTGAGAAGGAATCCTCCTCGGCCGAGTACTCACCGCCAAGTGTGCCGGGAATCAATCGGGTCACTGCATCGATGACAACCATGGCTGCAAGTTCACCTCCGGTCAAGACATAATCTCCGATGGAAAGCTCGTCATCCACAAGATGCTCAAGGATTCGCTCGTCAATACCCTCGTATCGGCCACAGACTAAGATGAGCCCTGGCTGGTCTGCAAGTTTTTGGGCCAGCCCTTGGTTAAAGAGCTGACCCTGAGGAGTGAGCAAGAGCGTGTAGGCCTCGGGATGTTTCTTTCTAGCATGTCGAATGGCCTCTGCCACGGGCTCTGGTTTCATCACCATTCCGCAGCCGCCGCCATAAGGACGGTCATCTACGGTGCGATGCCGGTCTTTGGCAAAGTCCCTGATGTTTATGGATTCGACCGATATATACTGGTACTCAATCGCCCTCTTTACTATACCTCCTGTAAGCAGGGCGGAAATCATCTCAGAAAAAAGCGTAAGAACTGTAAAGATCATTCCTCTAGCCCTTCGGGAAGGTCCACGCGCAAGATCCCGTGGGTGAGATCGATCTCCACGACGACCGAGACAATCGCTGGGATGAGGATCTCTTTTCCCCCATCCCGGACTACATATACGTCATTGCTCCCTGTGGGAAGAATGACCTCCACCCGTCCGAGGCGGCGGCCATCCACCGTGAAGACCTCCAGCCCGATGATTTGGTACCAGTAGTAGGTGTCTTTTTCTAGTTCAGGGAGGGTGCTTCTATCAATGCATAGTTCACAGCCGACCAATTCCTTTGCCCGGTCAACCGAGTCTATACCTTCCAAGGCCAAAAGAACGCCGCGCTTATGCGGACGGACGGCTTCTATCCTGAAAGCTGAAGGCGGTTTGCCTTCTCGCCTCAGAATTACCTGCTTGCCGGGCGCAAATGACTCAATAGATTCGGCGTATGAAGATGCCTTAAGATAGCCCTTGAGTCCGTGGATGCCCACGAGTTTACCTAAGACGATTAGGGCATCCTCACGCATGGGGCGTTATTCGATGATTTCTAACACGGACCGCTTTTTGATCTTGGCAGACGAAGCGCTCAGAATGGTCCGTATAGCACGTGCTGTGCGGCCTTGCTTTCCGATGACCTTTCCCAGGTCCTCTTTGGCCACTTTCAGTTCAATGACCGAGGTTTGTTCGCCTTGCACTTCGGAAACCTCTACCTGCTCCGGATAATCGACCAGTGCTTGTGCAATATACTTGATCAGATCCTTCATCCCTCGACCTCCTGACAGCATTACAAGATATACCTCGAAAGGCAGCAAATGACACTTTTTCGCCGGCCATGAACATCAATAGCCGTGTTGCTCAGGCTTGCAATAGCCTGCTATTCCGCGCCTTCGCGCCTTGCTCTTGATGCT
>MAXP01000085.1 GCA_001751085.1 Desulfobacterales bacterium C00003060
GATTATGCCCGGCAAAAGAATTTACAGGTACGGGGGGCATTGGGTATTTTGATTGAAGCTTATGCAAGGAAATTGATCAGCGAAGATCAACTGCGTTTCTATTTTCAGCAAATCAGCGAAAGAAAAGATATCTGGATTAATCCTGACCTTTGTGTACGTTTACTTGAAGAAATATTTGGCTCCGATTCCAGCTAACGATTTTTATCATATTCAACGATCCTTATATAGAACTGGACAGTAGTGAGTTCTCTCCAATCTACGAAGTTCAGTTCGCTAAGCGGTTGAAATCATTGATCTTGGCAATCTCATGCCCCATTTTTCAGTGTCAATGATTTCAATGGGTTACGAGAACTCACTACTGACCAGATATTGAAAATATCCAGGGAGGTGTCTAAATGCTTAATATAAAAGAACAGACCATAAAAAAACTGGATGAATTGAAGCCGGAGGCATTGGCGAAAGTATATGACCTGATAACCGAGCTAAAGCGGACGAATCAGGCCAAAAAAAGCAAACCGACCGCCGCTGATTATATAAAGGTAAGGGAGGCGTTAAAACAATGCAAAGGGTCTCTATCTGAAGATATAATACTGGAAAGAGAAGACAGGATATGAATCTGTTCTTTGATACCTCAGCGCTGGTAAAGTTTTTCCATGAAGAAGAAGGGACAGATATTGTTACGGATTTGATCCTTGAACAGAATAATGAAGTATGGATTTCAGAGCTGGGACGGCTGGAATTCATAAGCGCCGTAGTAAAGGTCACATATCGTCCTGAGCTGGGTACCGGCGCGGTGCTTCAGGTAGCAGAAGCCCATGGAAGGAAATACCAGGTTGATGTGGTTTTTGAAAAAGATGGTAAGCGGTTTTTAGAAACCTCAGTAAACGTTGACCCCTGGCCCAGACCGGGATTTACCAGCTTGTAGCCTATGATAAGCAGGAGCGCCAGGGCGGGCCGCTTGACGCCAATTCATCAGTTTTTCAATCAATCCATCTCCGATTTTCCGTTCCGCTTTCAGCATCTTGAAGACTTCATGTCTGAACAGATCTTCCAAATCGTTGGCATCAGGCGTTGGGCAAACCATAAACGAACCGTCCCCATAAAAGCAGCCATCCGTCGCCATAACATGGAGGTAAAAAGGGGGCTTAACGCCCCCGAAGCTAATGACATCGGCTTCGCAACAGAAGCTCACACCGATGAGCGCAACCCATATCATTTGAGCTTGTTTGAATTCTATCTACAACCTGCGATCGACTTGGCCAGGACCTCCACAGTCCGGTGTATAGCAGGTGACGTTTCTGAAATCACACTTTTTGCTACATGAAGGGCAAGTATCCGGCGGTGTTCCGGCTGTAATCAGAAATCCGCACTCAGGACATTTCCAGTAGGTCATGTCACACTGGGGGCAGATGTCCCCAACGAATTTACCTGAAGCTGTGTACCCACAGTGGGCGCATATCCACTTCTCTTGCTTCTCTGTTTTTCCCATTTCGTTTGCCTCCTTTTTCTCTCATGGATTTACCGCCTGACGGATTAGAAAAAGCTTGTCAAAAATCCTGTTTCTCATTGCTTTTGTTGCAGATCCCAGCCAGAGGGGGGCACGCGCCGATCAGCGCGACCACTTATTTGAGCTTGTAAGAATTAATAGTCAAGACGGGGACGGGTAATTTCTGCACCACTTGAAAACAAAAAATATTTCTGGGCACAATAGGAATTTGCTTTCTGAGTGGTGAATAATGGCATAATGCGGGTTGTATGTCAAGCCCAAAATGGACGTCAAGCAGAGGGAGTATTCCATTAATGTAAAGATGATTAAGATCTTCGTTTTTTATTGATCAGGTCATATGCGGGGTTACGCTTTTGTCAGGAATCGTATCATTGCCTCGATAACCGCTTCACAGTCGTAGTCATATAACAAAACGTGATTGGACCGAGGGTATTCCAAGAATTTCACATTCGACTGCGATGTGAACACTTCCTTCGCATGAACAAAGCATCCTACCTGGTCATTTGGAGAAAACAACATTAACGTAGGAATAGTGATATTCGGGCCACTGTGTCGAGCCAAGACCGCAAGTTCTTCCAAATGGTCAAAAGCACGCAGGGAAATGATCATGGAGCCGGGCGTATATCTCTCATAGCCTTCCGGATCATTGATTCTTCCCTTGGCAAGTTTAGGAACGATTGGCATCACCCACATCAATCCTCGTGACAGCGTCCAAAGAAGGTCATTTGCATACGGAAGCGAGTAAAAAGGGGCAAGAAGTACGAGTCTGTCCACTGTGCCCATAGAGGCAACAACCGTGGACAATGCTCCCCCCATGGAAAACCCGACCAGATAAGGCTTCTTGTCAAACCGCTTGGTCTCTTGTTCCACGATCTTGGCAAGCCAGTCGATATAGAACTCAGGTGTGTAATCTCCGCGTCTGTAAGCAAGGGTGGCCTCTGTTTGTCCAGGAACGACGGGAATAACTACGCGGAAACCCCTTTGGCTCAACTTTTCTCCCACGGGTTTGAAATCGAAAGGACTCCCTGCAAAGCCATGGACGAAAATGATGGAACGCTCTACCGCAGGCCCCACAGGATCGAGTTCTTGCGAAGATGCAATCCACATTTCTTTTGTCTGTCCATGAAAAAATGTCTCTCGGTATGCGCAGCCGGCCATGATCAAATCAGACAAAACAACTGAAGCGAGAACACATAGCAGAAAAATGGTTAAAACCGTGTGCTTTTTTAGAAGTCTTATCATACGACCACCTTTTCCCCTAAACGCATTGGTCCCCCAAATCCGTTATAATATGTCATTTATACCTCCCCTGGAATAGATGCCCGGAT
Source organism: Desulfobacterales bacterium C00003060 (assembly GCA_001751085.1). GTDB lineage: Bacteria > Desulfobacterota > Desulfobacteria > Desulfobacterales. Next base: position 2,836 of record MAXP01000085.1, read on the forward strand.
CTTTTGTTTTTTCTCAACTTTGTATCGCGTCGACGATCTGCGGCAAAATCTCCCCGGCTTTTCCACAAATCAACACATCACACATCTTGTCATAGGGGGTCTCTGATAGGTTGACAATAGCCAGAAATGCGCTGCCCTGTTTGGCATAGTGCGGCATCAGGGCGGCTGGTTGAACGAGCAGGGTTGATCCCACAACCATGAAAAAGTCGCAGGTTCGAGATAATTCGGTTGCTCTCTGCATTTTCTCATCAGGCATGGCCTGGCCGAATGAAATGGTATCCGGTTTCAAATAGCCCCCGCATTCGCATTCCGGAGCCAGGTCCCCGCGCTCTATACGCTCTTGTGCTTCATGTATGGAACTAACTTTCCCACAACTCATGCAGCGTACTCGACGGTTGCTGCCGTGCAATTCAATGACCCTGTCATCAGGGATACCGGATTCTTGGTGCAAACCGTCAATATTTTGCGTGATCACTGCTTCAAGAAGGCCCATCTCATAGAGTCTGAAGAGTGATATATGGGCAGGGTTGGGTTTGGCATGCACGACATCCTGGTAGAGTTCCGCCTTGCGTCGCCAGTATTCTATGCGAGATTCTCTTGAGGACATGAATTCGTCAAAATAGACCGGCCGGAATTTATCCCAGATACCCCCCTTACTGCGGTAGTCAGAAATCCCGCTTTCCGTGGATATGCCCGCACCCGTAAACACAAGGTTTTTCCCCGACTCTCCGATCTTCTGCGCAATCAGTGAAATTCTTTTTTTTGTCATATCTGTCATCTTTCGCCGACCCCTAATGTGCTATCTTTTGTGTAACCGTTCACAGGTTCAGGGTTCAGGATTCAGGATTCAGGGTTCAGGGTTCAGGGTTCAGGGTTCAGGGTTAGGGGTTCAGGGTTCAGGGTTAGGGAACAGACTGAAATTGGACCCAAATGATTACAATAATCTGCGAAATCTGTGGACTAAATCCACATCTTCAAACGTACAGCCAGGATCACCTCTTAACTCCGAAATCCGAAATACTATATTGAAGCTCCCCGCAGCCTCCGGCCCATAGGGCCTACGCCCCGGCGGGCAAGCTGCTGGGAATGCGCTCGCTTTCGCGGTTTAATATGACAAAAACATAACTGATTGAAAAGATGGCACAGGATGCGGATTAGAAAAGTGGCAAAATCCAAGTATACACATGACGGGGGATATGGTACAAGACCATATGAATGAAAGGCGGAAGGTCTCAAGTTTCCGGCAAGAAAACAGGGGTTTGGCCAGTTGCCATAACCCCTGAGAACGATTAGCAATTTATTTGGTGGAGCTGAGGGGGTTCGAACCCCTGACCTCATGACTGCCAGTCATGCGCTCTCCCGGCTGAGCTACAGCCCCATTTGTACGCTAAAAGTCAGCACATAAACGAAGTGTTTTCCAAATTGGGAAGAACTATAACAAGGTAGGACTATGATGTCAATCCTCTTTTTGCGACATGTCACAGAGATCGTCAAATAGTTCAGTCATAGGGACTGTCGGGAGATTACGCTGAATTTTTGAAAAGTTACGTGTTTTTTCATCTACTTTTTTTTAGATCCTCAAAGACCGATATAAGGAACTCTTAAGCTGTTGTTGGGTTTCGGGACTCCGTACCTCAACCCAACCTACTGATTTCTAAATCAATCTATTAGCGGAAGAGCATCGAACATCTTAAGTCCACATCTTTCCATATTTCAGGATTATGAAAATAAGACCAAGCGCTGACGGCAGATTGAAGAGTGTGTTTGCCAGGATTGGTGTACCAGCAAGCAAACCCTTCAAGCCGGATTCATTCCAACTCAAGGCGCTTGCCGCTATTCGGCAGGC
>MAXP01000086.1 GCA_001751085.1 Desulfobacterales bacterium C00003060
ATTCTGATTTCGCTCGTTTCCCCAAACTGAAGTGGAGGAACCCCCTCGCCTGACCGATCTAGTGCAGTGTCTCAAAAGTTCTATGCACGATTTTGGCAATTTAAGATTTCCATAATTAGAATTGCTGACCTCACAGTGGTTCCCTTGCCTTAAGCTAATATAGCTTTTAAGATAATGTTTTTGGGGTAGTTATCATCGGGAAAGGGCATGTATCAAGGGCCTTTCGGTATTGGCAACCCCAAAATCTTTTTCTTAAGCTGTATAGTTTATGTTAAGGTAAAAATTTTAACAGCAGCTCAGCTATACGGGACTTGCACCCGATAAGCTCATGCCCGTGCCGGGCGTACACAAATCGCTGGAGGGGACGTGAAAACCACTGCGCTCGTTCCTCGCTTGCGGTTTCACGCCCCTCAGCTCAATCGTTGTGGTGCTGATAGCGTTCAAAACCAACAATCAGCATTTGCAAAGATTTTTTTGATCTTTCTAGCGGCAAACGTGCGAAGATTTGGTAAAGAATTAGAAAAATGAAAAATGAAATGGATCAGGAAAACCGGCAGGGTGTACCTAAGAAAACTGCTGGTCGGATCCTCGAGTTCCTCAGTAATGGATTCGTATTGCTCATTGTCGGGTCACTCATGACGAGTTTCTTGGTTCCACGATTCCAGATGGCATATGAGCAGAAACGTAGGACTGGACAATTGATGCAGGAATGCATGTCGCAGTTTCTTCTCTACTCCAATTCAATTTGGGAGGAGTATTATTCTATATTTCCATTGCTGCATCACGACGAAATAGATTTGGAGAAATATAATTCACATATCAAGCAAATAAGCGACATCAAGCTGCGCCGCTTTTGCCAGGGTCCAATCACTTGCCATAGTCTTTCGCAAGGCGAAAAGTGTAGAAAAATCGAAAATCGAAACGGCCTTGCATGATTATTCGGTACACGTCAATAGCATATCGAAATCAATAGATGCCTGGCTCCGAAATCTCTATTGCGCTCCCGATAAATGCAGGAAGAGCTCAGTCGCGCCCATAATCGTAGATTTTGATCCCTACACGAGCTTCCAGGAAATCAAGGCTAAGGTTGTTCAAACACAATACACAGACCAGAAGATATCTGAGTTGATGGTCGATCAAATCAAACTTGTAAAGTAGAGAGGATGGCCTTCAGCCTCCGTCTGATCCAATAATGGATGGAGCGAAAACGGTTGGTACTCTGCGTGATACGGTAATAATTCTACACCCACGCAGAAATTGATTCAAGATAAAGATAATTTGATGAATGCTCTTACCGCAACTGCGGTTGGTCAGTTCCCGCACCCGGTCTTTAAGCCGTTTGATCGATTTTGAATGGATGCGGATGCGCGTATCTCCCCGCTTGCTGGTGAAGCTGAAGCCAAGAAAGCACATCCATCGCGGATGGGTGATTCTACTTTTCTCCTCATTCACCTTCAGTCTCAAGCGACGGGTGATGAAACGGGACACGCTTTGCATCACTCTATTTGCAGCTCTCTTGCTGCGAACGAAGATAACAAAATCGTCCGCATAGTGGACAAAGCTCAGCCTGCGCTTTTCAAGCTCTTTGTCAAGCTCGTCGAGCACAATATTTGACAGCAACGGGGAAAGCGGACCTCCCTGCGGAGTTCCCTCATTCGCTGGTTCGACCAGCCCTCCGATCATCACTCCGGAGGTGAGGAATTTGCGTATGTGTTTCAGCAATCGTTTGTGTTTCACTCTTATGGCAATTCGGCTCATAAGGCGGTCGTGGTTGACTCTGTCGAAAAATTTCGACAGATCCGTATCAACCACATGCCTATAGCCTTCTTCCACATAATACTTGGCACGGAAAACAGCATGATGCTGACACCGTTTGGGCCGAAAACCGAAGCTGGACTCCGAAAACACCGGCTCCCAGATCTGCTGAAGCACCTGCGAGGTCGCCTGTTGAATCACCCGGTCGAGCACTGCAGGAATGCCCAGCAATCTTGCGCCGCCCTGTGGTTTCGGAATCTCCTTAGATAGGGACCGGTTCCCCGATCCTCAGCCAATTTCCGTCGCAAGCGACTTTCCAGGGCACATGAGAGATCTCCCGGGGTGAACACGATGCTTTCCGTACGTTAGCGCCGAGTATACGCCCCTGGCCCTGAGATGGATAGAGGACTTAATTCTGCGTTGCGGACTGGTCCCAGCCAGATTCGCCTGACTCGATTTCTGTACGTCGCCTCGTACGTTCGTGCTACTCCGCCTCAGCGGAGCCGCCTCCTTCCGTGGTGCCGTCACTGGAACCCCGTTGCGATAACACTATGCCGTTGCCACTCCCTTTGGTCACTCTCGCATAGCGGCTCGCCTCTCCGCTTCGCTTCGCGTCGCCTCCATCAGGCTGGGCTTAGGACTTGTTTTTGACTGAGCTACCGGTGCCAAAACGCACCCTTTAGACATCACATCGTGCCGTGCCCGGCACACAACATTGGCGTCGAGAAGGAGGAGCAATAGCTGCGCGTCTGCGACGCTTGCTTTGCCCGCCTCTCACGTCGCGCGTTGGGCGTGGTAAGCAACGTACTGCAAATATCATGTGGACGGTAACAATCCGCATTTATAGCTTCATTTGATGACAGTGATTGAAAGAATCCGCAAAAAGATCGCACAGAACCGGTTTGAGTACTCACAACACGCTGTTGACCAAAGTATCATTCGTCATATCGGCGTGTCGGAACTCCGCCAAGCAATAGCGTATGGTGAAATTATTGAAGATTATCCCGACGACAAGTATGGGCCAAGCTGTTTGATACTCGGATTTACGCTTGAACAGAAACCTTTGCATATTCAGTGCAGCTATCCATCTCGTCCTTTGGTGAAAATCATCACCCTGTACGAACCAGACGTAACACTGTGGATTGATTTCAAGATTAGGAGGACCAAACATGAGAACTCATATTTTGAAAGAAACGATGGTTGAACAAAAAGTCACTTACACGCTTGAAGTAAATGATAGGTTCGTTATTATTGAGAATGTGCCGGCTAGAGTGTGCATGGAAACTGGGGAGCGATTCTTCTCGCCAAAGACTGTAGAACAATTGCAGCAAACGATTTGGGGACAAAGAAAGCCTCGCCGTATCATTCAGACGCCTGTGTTTGAGTTTGCTGCGTAGTTTCCCCAGTGTGGATTGAGGGGGATTGAAGAAAGTCTGCTATTATCAGATTTTAAAAAGATTATTTTCTGTGATCAATGCATCTCAAACAGCAACAAGGCTGTCGCCCAATCGGGTAGCCGGGGGGGGTCTCTCCCAAGCCCCCACAACACCCTAAGTCCTAAATCTGAAACAAACCCGTGCTGTTTTCAAGGCGTGAGCCGCAAATCCGAATGCTCAAATGTTCAAAAGCATAATCCTTTCCCTAAGATACGGGGTTTTAGGTTCCCGTCATTTGAACCGCAAAAGCGAGCGCTAACCCCGTAGCTTGCTGCGGGGTTAGCGAGCGAATATGAAAATGGCAAACTTCCTTACGGTCGAAGATTCCCCGTAGCTTGCTGCGGGGAGCTTCAATTTTGTGAATTTGGTCATTGTTTGCGGCTGACGCCTTGAGAACATCACGAATTTCGATATTCGAATTTCGAGTTTTTTGAATTCGAAACTAAAAAAACTCCAAAATTAGAATTGCTGACCTCACAGTGGTTCCCTTGCCTTAAGCTAATAGTTTATGTTAAGGCAGAATCCTTAACACCAGTTCAGCTATACGGGACTTGCACCCGACAAGCTCATACCCATGCCGGGCGTACACAAAGAGGTGAACACTGACGGCAAAAAGCGTGGCGGTTTTTCGAAACCATGTCTCCCGATCCAAGCTCAGTGGTATTCAAGGGATAGTCATCCCGCAGTTTTTGCCGCCGGTTACCCCAGACGAGTTCGCTGGATAAAATCCAAAAAAGGCTGTTCAAAAATGAATGTTCAAACAAGGCACAAGATTATCAGAGGTGATAGCCGATGTATGATAGAACTACAGGATAAATCCGTTCATCTTGTAATCACATCACCTCCATATTGGCAATTGAAAGATTATGGAACCAATGACCAGATCGGATTTAATGATAGCTACGAAAATTATATTAACAATTTAAACCTCGTTTGGAAAGAATGTTATAGAGTTATCGGCAATGGATGCAGACTTTGTGTAAATATTGGGGATCAATTTGCCCGTTCTGTTTATTATGGAAGATATAAAGTTATTCCAATAAGAACGGAAATAATCAAATTTTGCGAAAGCATTGGATTTGATTATATGGGCGCTATAATCTGGCAGAAGAAAACGACAACAAATACGACCGGCGGAGCCAGTATAATGGGGAGCTTTCCGTTCCCTCGTAATGGTATTCTTTCAATAGATTATGAATTTATTTTATTGTTCAAAAAACTTGGCACACCCACGCGGCCTAATAAAGGAAGCAAAGAACAATCAAGGATGACAAAAGAAGAATGGAAGGAATATTTTTCCGGGCATTGGAATTTTGGCGGCGTAAAACAAGATGGGCATATTGCCATGTTCCCTGAAGAACTTCCAAAAAGATTAATTCAGATGTTTTCATTTGTTGGAGATAAAATCCTCGATCCATTTCTTGGAAGCGGGACAACCGGGCTTGCTGCCAAACATCTTGGACGAAATTCAGTAGGTTATGAAATTAATCATGCATTTATTCCTTATATTAAACGGAAACTACAGGTAAACCAGCCTAGTTTATTTGGAACTAAATATGAATTTATCGAGCAGGAGAGGATTAATATTGATTTTAATAAAGAAATCAGTAAGCTCCCATATGTTTTTAAAGATTTTCATACTTTTGACAAAAAGATTGACCCTAAGAAATTGCAGTTTGGTTCAAAGATAGATAAAAATAGTTCGAGTAGAGAAGAATATTATTCTGTTGAAGAGATTATCAGCCCAGAACTTATCAAGCTGAGCAATGGCTTGACGGTTCGTTTAATTGGCGTAAAGGAGGATGTAGCATCAAATGGAGAAGCTATTGAATTCCTGAAAATAAAAACAAAAAAACAAAAAGTATATATGAAATTCGATAAGATAAAATATGATGAAGACAACAATCTGTTTTGTTATTTATATCTTAAAAACAAAACGTTTTTGAATGCCCACTTGATAAAAAGAGGTCTTGCCTTTGTTGATGAGCAGGCAGAATATAAACACAAAAATAAATTTGTGAATTTGAGGAAATCATGAATAAAGAATGGATTCTCGACTCTGAAGGGCGTAATTTGAAATTCAAGAGGGAAACTCTATTAAACTACGGAATGAACAGGTGGGGCTTAAACAAGGCATACAGTGTAGGGCCAACATCTGAATTGATAAGAGCTTGTGCTCCAAAGACTTTTGAAGAATGGGAAGACTTCTATTTCAATAATGCAAAACAAAAGAAGAAAGATGGCATCAGAATTACAAGAGACCACATAACTGCTTTGGGTCAGACTCTATATATAAAGATTTCCGAGGTTGTTCAAAACGAGTTAGAATCAATCACTGAGGATGAATGCGTTGATTATGCGTACAATTTGGTCCTTAATAGAACTTATGAAGGCTATAAAGCAGAGATTGATACAATCAATGGACAGCTTGAATCAATTGTCAAGTGTAACATAGAACCTGCCCCAGATGAATGGGACAGAACATATGGGGTTGATTTCTATATACAGGTAAATGGCAGATACATAGGAATCCAGATTAAGCCGATTTTTTGTGGACAATCTATTAATCAGTATCAATGGGTACAGATGCATCGGAAAAATCATGAGCGATTTAGGAATGATTTTGGGGGCAATGTCTTTTTTATTTATTCCGTCAAAGGTTCAGGGAAAAAGAAAAAAATATACAATACAGAAGTAATTGATAAAATCATAAATGAAATAGACAGATTAAGATAATAAAAAATAGCGATCCGGATAGGAACGCCCATCGCTGAGCGCCCCTCCCACACCACCGTAGGTACGGGTCACGTATCCAGCGATTCGGCTGGTCAAAACAAACACAAACAAAACAGCTTGGCTGCTCGGCCTTGGGGAACGCAACGCTACCGGCATTTCAGCATCTGCTGCACAGTGCCGGTAAGAATACGTGCCGTGCCAGGCACGCCACAAGTCGCTACACCTTGACTGGTGCCACTGTGGACATGTTGGGTCCCTAAATCCATTGGTGGCTCAACACCTGTTTCTTTTTTCCGTTGCCCGTAGTGGCACCAGCAAGTGAGCTTTCACGTTGGTGGCTAAAGGAAATGATCAGTAGTGGTAGCGCAACTGGGCGATATGAATTGCACTTCCAGATACTTTATAGACGAACCTGTGTTCATCAGTGATTCGTCGGGACCAGTAGCCGGAAAGAGCATGTTTGAGTGGTTCAGGTTTTCCAATACCCTCAAATGGATTTCGTTTCGTTTCTTTGATGAGGGTATTGCTACGACGAAGAACCTTTTTATCGGTTTTCTGCCAAAAGAGACAATCATCCCAGGCGTGGTCAGAAAAGATGAGCTTCACTCTAAAAGTTCCCTTTCGGTCCCTTTGTCGTTTCCAAGTTGGGCGACAGATTCAATCAAACGCCTGGTGTTCTTTGGTGACCGTAAGAGATAAGCCGTTTCTTCAAGGGCTTCATAGTCCTCAAGTGACATAATGACCACAGAGTTAGAGGCTTTACGTGTTACGATTACCGGCGCGCGGTCTTTACATACTTTTTCCATTGTTTTTGCAAGGTTTTGCCTGGCGGCGGTATAGGTTATAGCTTCCATAAAGCACCTCCTGTACAGATCATTGTACATATAAAAATGCTGTTGTCAATCGCATATTGGCAGCCCCAACAAGCCAGTGCTCGTGCCAAGGCAAATCCGAGACATTGAGAATCCCGCCAGGTCGGGATCAAATTGGTTATTCTTACCCATTGGGTGATCGTGTGGTGCAATACTGGTCACATATACCTCGGAAGGTTATAAATGGCATTTTTTTGGGTGAGTCATGAGCATCAAGAGTGAAGACAAGTATAATTAGGATGTCCATCAAAGCCCTCAGTAAATCCGAGCGTTGGCCCAGTCATTATTTTTCACGCAACAGCCTCTTGCATTATGCTTTTTCAGGATATATAATCATTTTTCAGGATCATGGCTTTTCTGAATCGAATCTCAAGGAAAGGTATCGTTTTTCATGAACTCGGAAACTCTGCATCGTTTTTCAGGGGCGGTCACGGTTTTTCATGAAACGCGTCTGCCCGAAAGGGCAACGCCGGCCGGATATTCGGCCCTGATTGGCGCCTATAATTTGTCGGTTCCGTTGCCGCGCACCCTCTCTGCCACGGGAGAACGTCACAAGGTCTACGAGGATGCGGGGTGGCGCATCCTGACGCCACGCCATGCCCCGAAGCCGAGCGTAGAAGGCCACCTTACCTTTGCCCTCAAATACGAGGGGCTGGACCTTGCCGTGCTCAAGCGTCTCTTTACTGCGGCGTTACCGGACAAAATAGCAGACTTGGTGCACGCCAAACCCACGGGTCGTTATGCACGACGCATCTGGTTCCTCTATGAGTGGCTTACGGGCGAGCAATTAGATTTGCCCAATGCCGGAAAAGGAACATATGTGCCCGTTGTCGATCCCCGCAAGCAATGGGCGATCGAAGGGGAGAACTCCCCGCGCCACCGCGTAAGGAACAACCTTCCGG
>MAXP01000087.1:0-223 GCA_001751085.1 Desulfobacterales bacterium C00003060
CGCGTCCTATAATTCCTTCGACTTCATTTAGCATCATACGTAACTGAGGAACTGAATATTCGTTATTTGATGGTATGGTCAAACGGTAGTTTCCATAGACCATAAACTGATGACGTGTCCCCGAATAAGGGCCATCAAAATCAAGTTGTCGTAATCGTTTCATGAACTCACGCCGCTTACAGGGCTGCCATCGACTCATTGCTCGGCTCCTTATTCAAATCAT
>MAXP01000087.1:298-4776 GCA_001751085.1 Desulfobacterales bacterium C00003060
TTGCAGGATGGAATACGCCCAGAAAATGTTCCATCTTCAAGCTTGTCATATTCTGCTTGAGACAAAGCATTTTCGATGTAACCTGTAAGAATGAATTGCAACATTTACCTTTACCCCCTTTAATTAACTGCGTCTATCGTTGCAAATCAGCCGCGCGAGGTACGAGCGTCGGCTGCATTTGCAGCGTTAAGCCAATTGGCATCTACCGTAAATGATTGCCCCAAGGGCTGAAAATCTAATAGCTCCTGGCGTTTCAATTTGTTTCTGATCTGCTCAAAGAACCTTACTGTCTCTTCGGCATATAAGCGTTCCCCGCAATGCAAGCAGACTTCAGCATGGACTCGTAGAGTTGCCGTATGATTTCCACCACGCAGAAGTTTTTCTACTTCCTTCTCTTTCAGTTCACCACCACAAACTGGACATTTTTCGAATGGCATCATGATTTTTCTCTCCTTACTCTGAAATTAATCCAGCGATCGGGATCTGGGCGATAGACTGTAATGAGAACAGCCCATTTATTCTCATCATTAAAAGCCCAAACGCTATGAACAGGATCGCCGCTAAAAGTTTGACCATAAATCAGGCAACTCGGGTATGGCTTATCATCCGGATAATCTTCAATAATTTCGCCATGAAAAACAGAGAAATATACTTCATCAAAAGTCAATTGATCGGATTCACATTCTTCATCAGCATGATCGGTAATCCGTATTCTGTTGGCTTGTATAGCATCAACGATATTGTCAATTTCCATTATAGCAAATGATCTCTGTGTTGACCATCACTGGCCTAACGGGCCGCGAGATGAGCGGAAGGTTCTCCGCATAATGCACCCCGATAGCGGTGTGATTATGCGGAGGTTCTTTCCGCTCCATTGAGCTGCTACGCGGCGCAAAGCGCCGCGTAGCAGCTCAATGGAGATGAGCATCTCGCGGCCCGATAAGCGGCGCGAAGCGCCGCTTATCTTTGATATCGACTGCCTAATAGCGGTATTATAAATGCTGCATTATTGCATGCGAAACCGGATTATACGCCAAATTTGCAGCCTATTTCTTCTTACATTATTGTTATTTATCTTCGATAGACTGCAACCAGTTTCCGCTTTCATAATGGCATCATTCAAGAATCCGCCCAAGACCTCCTTATGCTTCCAATCAAGGAATTGCGATTTCTTGCCACGATCATAACTGCTGGAAACGTAACGATATCTCAGCCATATCATTATTTCGTCATAGACCGCTTGGCAAGACGATCAGCTTTTTTCAACCCCAGGCTCTGTTAACCCAGAGTTTCATCTATAGAGCCATCCGGGAGCATGGAATCGGGGTGGAATTCTCCTTTTTCCTCCATCTCATATCTCCGACAGTTCTGCCAGTCTCCATAGCAATACCGGTCAACCCACTTTCGATTAAGTTTTCCATGCTCATAGAATCGCTTCATCGGGCATACCACATACCATTTGCATTCCTTGTGAAGCGCTTTCATTCCCGGGGATTTTCACCTGTCAGATCGGTCACCATGTCTCAGCCCCAATTTTATGTCGAGGACAGGGCTCCCGGCAATTGCATCGAGTCCCTCCACGTAAAGGGTATGCCCCTTAATCTTCAAAAGCTTTACGTCTGAAACAGCGATCTTGGACAGCCTGTACGGGGTCCGAGCGGCAAAAACGCCGACTCTTTTCCCGTCCAAACGTCTGTTAAAGACCGACCTTACTGAATTGACCTTATGGAGATAATAGACAATCAGCAAGAATGGCTCCTCTTCCAATTTATACATGAACCGCTTTTGCGACGGAAGGAGATCGATGCGGGAAACCTTCTTTGAACCTGCAGCGAAACCATCTATTTCATGGTGTTGAAGATCGGTTGTTACTTTTCCGATGGGAAATATTTCAAAAGGCTTTACATCACCATACATACATGCCAAACAAACGGGCTTATCGTCAATGATACACATTTCGCCTTTATTGACTTCCTGGCCGCATTCCGAACAGATGGTCCTATTGTTATCCATGGGGAGCAACCTCAAAGTGCCACTCTTTCATCATTTGATTCCCGTCTTAAACATAAAATATACGTAACCGTTCAGAGGTCAAGGGTTCACCGTTCAAGGTTGATGGTCTCGTAAAAAGTCCGCATTAGACGGCAAAGTAAAAGGTGGTGTGGAGTTGGGGTCAGACCACGCTATCTGATGTTATTTACCCACCTGATGGTCGTTTAGACAAATCTTCCGCTTCTCTATGCCCCGACCTCACTTCCCAGACGTCAGACGTCAGAAAAACTCAATACTCTTTGATCAAAAATGAGGCTGGATTATTAGGCCTGTATCCTATCTCTGACCTCCGTCCTCTGCCCCATGGCTTACATTCCCCACACCCTAATGGTTTTACCTCCGTACTCAGCCTGCTCGAGAAATATCTTGTCTTCCCAAGTCACATCCGGTCGGCGATCAAAGATGATCAAATGCCCTTCGTCCGCGTGGCATTTGTCCATGTAGTCCGCGGTCTGTTGCAGGCCCTTTGTTCGGATGGCTTCAGCCGATTCCCGCCGTCGCACCTTCAGCTCGATCACCACCTCCTGCAACGGCCAGTCCGGGAGTATACCGGTCTGGGAAATGTCCCGTTCCCCTTTGTCCTGCAGGATGGGCCAGATCACCAACAGGTCCGTGCGAAACCGCCCCAGGCCGTATTCCCGTTCGATCCGGCCCCCACAATTGACGATCCGCTGCAAGAACGCCTGCATCAACAACTGGGGGCCTGCCTCCTTGTACTGAAAGCGTTCTAACCAGTGCTCGGAATGCTCCCTGAAAAAGGTCTGGAAGGCTGTCAGCAGCTTGTCCATGTTCAACCTGCCGGTATTGTCCACATACCACGGCGACCGAAACGGCAGCATATCCTGGGTGGTGGACGTGAGCATTCGCGGAATGACCTCTTGATAGATGGGATTGCTGATCTCCACCTGGGGCTTGCGTCTAATCAGTCCCAGGTCGGTCAGATACTGGATGTCGTCATCGGTAATGTCGCGGTTTTCGATTTGGCCGCTCAGTACCGGCCCAATTACCCGCCGCACCCGCTCTTCCTTGAGCTTATCGGCGAGTTGATCAAGATGGGTTTCCCTGCGCACGATGAGATTTTCCGCTCCCTGTTGGATCATCGGGGCCGTGATGGTGCGGCTGCGATCACGACCGGCCTTGCTTTCAAAACAGGCTTCATAGGCCAGGGCATTGACCAGCCAGGGCTGGCCCCTGGTCAGATCCCACACCGTGGCCCGTGTCCCCGGTTCAAATGCCTGGCCAGTCTCCTCAGTGTGCTGGTCCAGCAGGGCGTACACCTCGCTTTCGATGAAATCACCCACCCGCAGCGATTTTGCCTTGATGTTGAATGCGTTCCCGCCGGTTATGACCGACTTTTCCGCATCCGAATGGATGCGATAGTCCCGGATGTCCCGCACCCCGCACAGGATGATCGACTGGGGAAAGGCGGAAGGGCGCTGATCATATCCGGAACGTAGCTGCCGCAGCACTGAAATCAGTGTATCGCCCACCAACGAATCAATCTCATCCATGATCATCACCAAAGGTCGGTCCTTTCTCAAAGACCAATCCATGAACAACCCCGCCAAGGCCGTGCCATACCCACCGGGATTCAAATAGGCGGACAACATGTCTTGTGGAAATGAATCTTTCAGATATAACCTTGCCCTGCGGGCGATTTCCCGCAAGATATCGTTCATGCCCTGCTCGACATCCTCACGGGCCGCCTGGGCTGCCTCCACATTGCAATACACGCAGTTGTATCGGCCTTGCCGGTTCAGGTAATCCATCAATGCCAGCATGCACGTGGTCTTGCCGGTCTGCCGCGGGGCGTGCAGCACAAAGTACTTATGCTGATCGATCAGCATAAGCACATCTTCGAGACTAATCCGCCCTAACGGCGGCAGGCAATAGTGGCGCTCGCAGTCCACCGGGCCGGCGGTGTTGAAAAATCGTTTGGCGTTCATGGGTTCAAGCCTTTCGGATAAATGGTCATGACCTCATACCTCCTCCCCGCCCTCTTTTTACATCAATTTCTCCCTTGGCGAGTGTCCAATCATTATAGGCATAGAGGGTGACGCGTCACCAAAGATTTTCACCTGGATAATTCATCTCCTCAATAAAATAATGGAAGAAATCAGGGTGACTCGAAAGCTCCACATGTTTCACGAGATGAGTTATTTCAGCAGATTTTTCCCAACAACGCCTGGATAAAAGGGCCATCTTGGCGCCGGTGGAAGCGGCATTTCCCAAAGGAGTGATCTTCTCCGGATCGAGGCGAGGAATTAAACCAACTCGCATGGCACTATAGGGGTTGATGTAATTGCCCAAGGCTCCGGCCAGGTAGATCACATCGATGTCTCCGATATCCACCCCCATTGTCTTGATGAGGATTTTCACCCCGGCGGCGATGGCCCCTTTGGCAAGCTGCAATTCACGGACATCGT
>MAXP01000087.1:4783-9688 GCA_001751085.1 Desulfobacterales bacterium C00003060
ACTTGTCCCTCCTGCGATGGACGGAGCAGACCTTCCGAATCGACTAAGCCGTGGTGCAGCAGCAAAGCCACAAGGTCGACCAAGCCGCTGCCGCAAAGCCCTTTGGGCTTGATATTGCCAATCACCTGGTAACGCAGGTCATTGTCCTCCAATCGAACACCTTCGATGGCACCCGCTTTGCCAATCATTCCACGTGTGATTCTCGCTCCTTCCAGTGCAGGCCCTGCTGCTGCCGAACAGGTCAGCATTCTTCTCCTGTTGCCCAGAAATATCTCACCGTTGGTGCCAAAATCGAGGCCGAGGGCCAGGCGATCTTCCCGGTCTGCTGCGCCCGATGCCAGCATGAACCCAATCAGGTCTCCACCAATGTACCCTGACTTGGAAGGCATGACATAAAGCATTGCATCCGGGTGCAAATGCAGTCCCACGTCTTGAGCCCGAACAACTACGGCCTCCGTTATGACAGGCGCAAAGGGGGCTTCAGCGATTCCCGTAGGATTCAAACCCAACAGAAAATGCTGCATGGTGGTGTTTCCGGCCGTGACGACCACAAAAATCTCTTCGGCAACGAGTCGTCCTACTTCAAGGAGCCGGTGGGTCAGGGTGTTGATGTCTTCCATAAGGAGTCTTCGCATGTGCGACAGGCCGTCTTTGGAATGCTCTTTCACATATTGAATACGGCTGATGACGTTCGTGCCGTGTTTGCTCTGCGAATTGAGACGCGAGACGACCGCCACTTCCTGACCTTCCAACAGGCTCACCAGCTTACCAACCAGGGTGCTGGTTCCCAGGTCAAAGATCAGGCCATATCTCCGAGCGGCCATTTTCGCGGGTTCCCAGGCCAGGAGGCATCCGTCATGAAGGACTGCCGTACCGTCGAAATTGGTTGCACGAAGATCGCCATAGAGGGAAGCAAGACAGTGATGAGAGATCTTCAAGTTTTGATATTCGGGCCCCAAAGCCTCTCTGATTCGATCCACGTCCGAAAGGACGTTTTGCAGGCTCGGGGGTGCGACGCTGACCGAGCGTTTGTCCACGAGAGGATCAAGCTCTATGATGGGCATCTCCCCATACTTGAGTATCTGGAAAAGCTCCACTTCATTATTCAGCACCTCGGTACGAATCACAAGATCCTTTTTGATCTTGGTGCGACATGCCAACCGAATTCCTTTGTCCAGTTCTTCGGGAGTGAGAAGCTCCGCGGTTTCCGCAGTGGGTGGCCCTATGGCTGTAATCACCCTGATTTTGCACTTACCGCATTTGCCAAGCCCACCGCACTCCCCTTCCAGTTCTATATCCGTGTTTTCAAGGGCTTCCCACAACGTGACACCGCGCTTGACTCTAAGCCATATATCCGCGGGCAACACGTTCAACCAGACGGATTTTTTCTTTCTTCCCTTCACCGAGGGGGGGGTCTGATAGCGCCGCTTTCTTTTCCCCTTTCTGGGCTTTTTCTGCTTTTTCATTATTCAGATAGTTTCCTAAGAATTTCGGGACTGAATCCTGCGGTGAACGACTACCCTGAATCAGCTTCAAGAGATTAGCTTTTAGTTCGGAGTAATCGGCATCCATCACGGTCAGGTGAAGCGCCAGGAAGTGCGCAAGATCTCGTGCCCTGGGCACAAGATCGGGGTCAAGTGGCTGCCGGATGTAGAGGATCTTCCGGTAATGTTGAAAACACCACTGTCGCATCTGAGGGTCGTGGAGCTCAAGCGGCTGAAGACAATACTCAGAAAAGTGGAGAATGAGTTCCTTTTCGAGAAAATAAGTTCCCGCATCTTCTTCCATGACCCGTCTAAAGGGCTTACTGCCGAGTAGCATCTCGTAACAGTGTGCCCCGGCCGGTCTCGGGATACGCTGCTGCTGCAAAAAATCATCCATTTCCGGAAAACACTGTCCATACATGCAAAGGATGCTTTCTCCCTCTTTCCGTGCGAGATGGATCTGGCGTGAGAGTTCTTTCTTAAGTTCACGGGGCTGATTGTGGAGACTGGGGGGGAGATACGTTACCTGCAAGCCCGGGTGATGGCCGGGGAGTCGAAGATGTCTCAGTGCATCTCGAAAAACCCCACAAGCAAGGATTCGAAGTGACATGTCTCTTTTTTTGGCCAGGGCAAAAAAGGGCGGTTAACTCAAGGGTTTACGATTCCAGGAAATCTGTTCTTGATTTCTATCACCTGTTCAGGGTCCAGGACAGCTTGGTGATCTTCTCTGTATTTCTGAACCAGCTCATTGGCGCTGGTCAAAGGTGTAGGTTTCCCCCGGTCTTCCCATAGGTCAAAATTCATGCGAACAGTAAGGGTTGGATAAAAGAACTCGTGAAACATCTGCTGAACCGTATGGTCTTCCATTACGTAGTTGCCCCCAGGTCCGACCTTTTTCACGCATTCAACAGCAAGGGTATCCTCATCCACGTTAATACCGTCCAGAATCCTGTGTACCATACCCAGGATCTCATTATCGATGATGAACTGTTCATAGGAAATCGAGTTCCCGGAGTCCAATATCCCGGCAGCCAGGTGAACGTAATCCGCTCCAGCCATTCCTACCAGCAGGGAGGATACACCTTTTTCAAACCCGGACTGAATGTCGGGAATCTTGGCGTCGGTCACGCCGGCTGATGCATAGATCGGCAGACCATAGACCTTGGCCAATTGTACGGCGCAGGTATTCATCATGGCTGTTTCCACAGAACCCATGGTCAGATCCATGGTGCGTAGATCCATGGCCGTGGGTACGGCACCGTACATGACGCGGGCGCCAGGACAGAATACCTGGGAAATGGCCACCCCTGCCAGTGATTCAGCATGCATTTGGGCAAGGGTACCTGCCAGGGTAGCCGGCGCGGTAGCGCCTGCAATGGGGGCTGGTGCGCAGGTCACCGGAATGCCTTGGGCAACGCAAAACTCAAGAATCTCCAGGGTCGTGGAGTCCAGTGTGAGGGGACTGATGGGATTGGTAATAACGGACACAAAAGGACGTGTTCTGAGTTGATCTTCTCCACCAGCGATGAAGGATGCCAAGTGCCACATCTGCCTGACACCTTCCACGTTATCACATCCTCCCATGACATGCTTGCTGGTATTGTTAAAGGCGTGGAAAAAATCGTTCAAGTGGTAGGATGGAGGGGGCACGTCATGTGCCTGGCAGGCAATGATGTAAAAGCGTATGTTCTCCAGGGCATTGACCAGGTAGGCCGTATGGACCACATCTCTCAAAAGAGTGGCGCGGTATCCGCCCGTTCCCATATCCAGGACACGGAAAACCCGCCCACCATTGCCAAAGTAGACATGGCCCGCTCCAAGATTCAAATCGTTGCTGCCATCACGTGAATACAGGACGAACCGGGAAGGGGCTTTTCCAAGCATCTCGTCCAGCCATTCGCCGTCGAAACGCACCCGCTGGTCCGCCAAGTCCACATTGGCTCCGGCAGCCTTTAGTCTGGTTAGCGCGGTCTGATTGCGGATCCTAAGTCCCACCCGTTCCAGGATGTGACGTCCGGCCGAATCAATTTTTTCAATTTTTTCACTTGAGAGTAATACCACAGAATGGACACTCCTTTGTTCAAGATCCCATGGAGTTCTATAGACTTGCCACCAATGCATCGATTTCCGTCAGTACCTTGTCGTCGGTCTTGGGAGCCACCTGGTGTTCGTCAAGGATTCTCCTTGCTTCCGCATTGCTGCGCTTGTAAAGATCATGGGAGCCGGCAGCCTCCCATGAGTCATAGCGGGAGCGATCCAGAAGCCTGGGCAGGAAAAGGGCTCGTTCGAAATGATCGAAAGTGTGGTCGTCAGTGAGGAACATGCCCTTGGGGCCTGCGTTTTTCACCCTCTCCAGGGCATTCAGAGCCAGGCTTTCTTCGTTTACGGGAATGCCGCCCGTGAAATGGCGGGCCATGGCGACCATTTCATTGGCCATGGTAACCATCTCCAAGGAGGAAGTGCTGCCATATTCCAGATATCCCACATCATGCACCAGATTACAGCGGGAAAGCATGGCCGTGACTATGGAAAACATGGCCTCTGCCCCGGCCTGGGCATCCACCACCTTTGAGTCCGAGGCGCCTGCAAAAGCCCAAATGGGAAGACCGTAAATCTCGTCTCGCATGTCTGCAAGAGCTGCTTGTGTGAGGCTCCATTCAGGGCAGCCGTATGAAACCACAGCAGATTTCATGTCAAGCGTGCTCACGTTTGGGCCAAAGAGAAAAGGGGCTCCCTTGGCTGCCAATTGATGTACAATGAGTCCTACCAGGCTTTCGGCAATCCCCATGGCCATAGCCCCGGCCAGTGTCACCGGCGCTCCACCCGCGGCGTTAGAACCGGAGGGAAGGCATATGGGTATCCCTTTTCGGGCACAAAAAAGGAGCTTATCCATGACGTTTTCGGGAAAACGCAACGGACTGATGGCTTCCGAGTAGTTGAGCAAAAAGGGCTTCTGCCGGAGCGCTTGTTCGCCTCCCGCCACCAGGCAGGCCATCTCATGTATTTTCGCGATGTCCTCACCCCGATCGGCAATAAACACGATTGGCTTGTTGGTATTCTTGACCATCTCGGCAAAACCATACACATAGATGTCCTCCACGTTCGGAACATCCTCGGGGTTTCCCATGGACATAGCAAAGGCAAGGTTTTCCAAGGCATCCACCAACCTGGCAAATTGCGCAACATCCTTCAGGACACATCGGCGGCGTAACCCCGTTTCCAAATCCAGCGTGAAGGTGGTATCCGAACCAGTACCGTAAAAAACGTTCTGATCCACCAGGGGCATGGCCTTGTTACCGTTCTGATCATAGAGGACAATCTGGCGTGGTGCACTCTGAAGGGCCTGTTCGGCCAAATAAGCTGGCAATTTGATCCAATCTCCGTCAAAAACTCGGCCTCCTGCGTCAGCAAGCATTTCAAG
>MAXP01000087.1:9733-13994 GCA_001751085.1 Desulfobacterales bacterium C00003060
GCCGTGTGAATAGCAAGGGCCTGTTCTCGATTGAGAACCCTGAGCCGCGGTTGAAAGGTGGGAATTTCCAGGGGCTGCATGGCATACTCCTTCAAGTGAACTAAAGTGCCTAAAATTTAAGCAGATAATCGCCAAGGGTGCGTGAAGTAACGCCAACATTCCAACACTCCATGGGGACAGGACGAATCGATTACCCCGAAAACACAAATGAAGTCAATAAGTTGCAGGAATGTCGAGATGCTCAATCAATGTTGAGGATTTTTTTTGCTTCGATTACCGCTGAACCTGCATCGGAAGCATAGGAGTCCGCACCAATCTCCTGAGCATACTTGCCTGTGACCGGAGCGCCGCCAATCATTACCCTCACTTTATCCCTCACGCCCGCATCAACCAGAGCCTTGATGGTCAGGGACATCGCCGGCATGGTCGTGGAAAGCAGTGCTGACATACCCATGATTTCAGCATTCTCCTTTTTCACTTCTTGAACAAAGGTCTCAGGCGATACGTCTACCCCCAAATCAAGAATAGTGAAACCAGCCCCTTCCAACATCATAGCGACCAGGTTCTTGCCGATATCGTGCAGATCACCTTTGACTGTGCCCAAAACCACAGTGCCTTTAGTACTGACACCCCCTTCCTGGAAATGGGGCTTGAGTATCTCAACGCACTGTTGCATGGTTTTGGCCGACCGCAGCATTTGTGGCACAAACGTCAATCCTTTGGAAAAGCGATCCCCCACTACATCCATGGTGGCGATGAGACCCTGGTCCAGGATGTCTTGGACATTGACCCCCGCTTCTAAGGCTTTACGAGTTTCCTCCATGGCACCGTTGATGTCTCCCTTGATCACTGCATCCGATAATGCGTCATAACTCATAGCATCTGTCCCCTCTCCAGGTTTCGGCTTCGAGCCTATCAATCATCTTCAATGCCGCCACTTTGATAGGCATCGATAAAATTGGTACAGTATTCATCGTGACCCAAGAGCATCTCGCTGGTCAGCAAGTTGGCCATGAGACGTTTATCGGTCGGATCGAGAATGGCTGCAGACAGTCCGTGCGCGAGTGCCAGGGTCAAAAATGTGCGATTGACAAGGCGGCGCGCCGGCAAACCATAAGAAATGTTTGAAAGTCCGCAGATGGTATTCACTCCCGAAAACCGTTCCATAATGACGGCAATCGCCTGGAGCACGGCTGAACCCATTGTCACATCCACCGATACGGGTTGAGCCAATGGATCCACAAAAATTTTTTCCAATGCGACGCCCGCCTTTGTCAATCTTTCAATGAGTTCCGAGGCCACGGCGATCCTTTCGTCTGCTGTGGTGGGCATGGACGTCTGCGCCATGCACAGGGCGACAACTTTGCAAGGTTGCGAGGCGACTACCGGCAGAAGATTGCGAAATCGATCTTCTTCCAAGGAAATGGAATTGATCATAGGCTCGCCCTTATGGCATTCCAATGCCTTGATAAGGGCTTCCGGGTTGGGACTGTCGAGACACAGTGGAATATCAACAGCGCTCTGAACTGTTTCCACGAGCCATGGGAGATAGTCTACTTCCTCATTTAGGAAAGTGCCGGCGTTTACGTCAATGAAATGAGCTCCGGCGGCGGCTTGATCACGAGCCACCTTGCAAATGAACGCTGCATCGCCGGTTTGTACGGCTTGCGCGATGCTCTTTGTGCTTGTATTGATCTTTTCACCTACAATAAGCATGTCACATTCCTTTTGAAGTGGCAATAAATCTCTGGAACCTGTGGGGTTAGGCCTTGCTTTTGCGGGAATGACGGGTACTTAGACCGGATCGTCATTCCGGCGAAGCTTGTCCTCTATCCGATCGGGGAGCCGGAATCCAGTGACTGTTACCCAAACCTGTTGAGAAGTTACAGCCACAATATGTAACTTGTTGAAATTATTGACCCGCATTGTTTTGCAGGGACTACCCGAGTTCCTGTCCTTTACACTCCCGATTGATCCGATGTCCAAGGAGTTATCCTTTGCGAACTTTGCGATTTTACGTGAATAATAACAGAATGCAGGCTCGCATTTCAACAACAATTTAAATATTATCCCAAAGCCCGGAAAAAACATAGGTGTCCTTTTTCGATATTTAATATAATCTTCACCAAGCCGTTTCACGAGTTCTGGTTCCTCAATTGCTTTCAGTTCCCAAATATTAATAAAAATGAAAAGCGGTGTGAATACAACAAGAAGAGAAGCAGATTCAAGTAATACACCAAAACCAAAGAGCAGGGCAAATACGCCAGTAAGCATTGGATTTCGCACATAGGCGTATGGGCCGGTCGTGACTAATTGGGGTGGAGGGTTGAAAGGAACTGGAGTACCCTTTACTCTTAGAAAGTTTAAAACCGACCATCCTATTAAAAACAAAGCAAGCGAAAAAACAGGTAAAGATAAAATGATTTGAAACGGTCTGGGGAATATAGCGGCAAGGCCTAATAACCTATCCATTTGCAAGGCTATAGCCACAAAAGAAAATATCAATAGGGTGTAGAAGAACGCCCCGATAGGAGTAAAAAAGTTTCGGATTTTTCTACTGCCTGTCGCAACATCATACAAAATGTTAATCCATTTAGTTCTTAGGGTCATGATTCTAATCCAGTTTGAAATCGATAACGCCAATGATGAGCAGTGCCGGATAAAGAGGAAAGATGATAGGATCAATAAGAAAATGTCATAAATAGGAATACAGGCTGAGGCCCGGCAACCCTGGCCATCTGCCCCATCATTTTGTTCGGCGACTCTTGATCTATATTCTCTCACAGCATCAATAATATCTTGGGTAGTTGCTCTTGTTTTGATTCCTGGGACATCAAATGGAGATTTAGGTGATTTTTTGAATACCAAGGTAAAGGTTTCTCCTCCTCGCCGTTTAATAATCACCTCTCTAATATGTCAAACCGAATGCGGAGCTAAGCGGGCGGGGAAGAGCAGACCGCATGGCACCGAAATTATACGAAAAGCCCGTGGCTGTCAAAGAGCGTGTTCTTGCCGGCACTGTGCAGCAGATGCTGAAATCCCGGTAGCGTTTCGTTCCCGAAGGCCCAGCAGACCAATACTCTTATGCGTGTCTGCTTTGACCGGCCGAACTGCCGGATACGTGACCCGTACGTCCGGTGGTGTGGGAGGGGCGCTCAGTGATGGGCGCCCCTATCCCGATTTGCGTGTGGTTCAAACAGGCTCTAAGAAAACTGTGAGGCAGTATAGAGCCCAGGTTTAACTGCGGGCGAACTCCCATGCTTTGTCTATGTCCGCTACGTCAAAATATTTTTCAATGAGCTCCTCTTTCTTCTTTCCGAGCAACTTATTGTCAAGTTCAACAAGGACCTTTTCCAGTTTGCTGTTTCCCACAATCGAAATGTGACGGAGCTGGTTCATGTTTTTCAGTGCATACATGGAGTCCTCAATGAAAGCATTCACATGTATTTTGCCAAGATTGAGTTTGTCAATCTTGATCAGTACATTGACACGGTCATGTCCCTCGGCAATCTTGCTTTCAAACGCCTTCTTGAATTCTTGCACATCATCCTTTGTATACTCATGACTAATCTCAGCGCCCAACACATTGCCTTCGCTTCCATCTAATACCTGAAACATGTTCTCCTCCTTTCGAAACATGACAGTAGATGAGATCTCTACTATCCAGCAAATTCCTGCAGAAAAAGTAAAGGGGCCAACGCTGCTCTTGACTGTTGTTTATTAGCTTCAACTTTTTTCAACGCGTTTTCTCATATCTATAGATTTCAAGATAATGTTTTTGGGGCACAGTAAAGGCATGTTTTCAGCCGCAAAACCGGCATTCTAAGGCCCAAAAAGAGTGCAATTTTTCTGATTTCTCTTGTTCTATCATACACTTAGCTTGGTCCGACCCCATCCCAGTATCCCTGTCAAGGAACAGATCGTTTGTGATCAGCTCTTCCGGTATCCCAAAATCACGGAGCACCATCGCGGTTTTCTTGGGCCCCAGTCCCATGCCAATATGTTTTTTCTTCTTCAGTATCGTTTAGTGTAGAAACTGACAAAACTTTCTTGTTGAGTCGTGGAAGTTGTCGCATAAAACACGTCCTTCATGTATTTTTTTGGGGCCATGACAAGGTGCTGCAGCAGCTTGCTGTTCAACTCGATCCTATCGGTGGGATCAGGTGCATGCCGTTGTAGGTATACCTCGGAAGGTTATTAATTGCGCTTTTTTCGGTGAGCAATGAGCATCAAGAGCAAGGCGCGAAGGCGCGGAATAGCA
>MAXP01000087.1:14002-14268 GCA_001751085.1 Desulfobacterales bacterium C00003060
CGCAGCTATTGATGTTCAGGGCCAGCGAAAAATCGCAAGTTGTGGCCTTTCGAGGTATAAAGTTCCCAACATGCTATTCATCTCCGTATAGATGAGAAAGGGGGTCCTCCCCTATCCTTTCAACAATTCGAGGATATTTTCCGTTCCTTTCGGTCTCTATCCGCTTCTGGCTTCTGCCTGCAATATTTTGCGATCAGTTTCTGTAGGCAATGTTGACAGATGTCGCACTCCACCTGCGTTCCGTCTCCAAACACTGAGGCGTAGCC
>MAXP01000088.1 GCA_001751085.1 Desulfobacterales bacterium C00003060
TCAAGGATAATGAGCAGGTGGGAAGGTGAGAAGATGTAGGGGCTGGCCCCCGTGCCTGCCCTATTCAGAGGTCGGAGGTCAGAGGTCAGAGGTCGGAGGTGAGAGGGCAATTAGCCGCAGATTAACGCAGACGGGCGCAGATAAAGAACTTAAACAGAAAAATATTAGACACGGACATAAAAGCAGGGAGCGGGGAGCAGGTGAGCAGGTGGGAAAGTGGGCAGGTGAGCAGGTGGGCAGGGAGAGATGAGCTCAAAGCTCAAGGCTCAAAGCAAAGAGGAGGCTGATTCAGGGTTCGATTCCGATACACCGATCCCTTGATACGCGATAGATAATTTTCTGACTGATTTCGAGATGTGCTGACAATCTAAACAGACGTTGTGGTATAACACCATCTAAGTATGGTCCCAATAGATTTCCTTAATGAAAGGAGGGTTAATATGAGTTTGCAGTCAACTGTCATCAGAATTCCAGAGGTGAAACTGACTGTTGATCAGCTTCATAAGGTTGTTCGGCAACTTGATGATGCCTCTCGTGTTCAACTAGCCCGGGTTCTGATGGAAACTGAAATGGATGCAAAACTGGCAAGCCTGATCGAGAAGCTGGCTAAGACCACGCCCGCTGACGATGTTAGTGACGAGGATATTGAAGCTGAAATCAAAGCTGTCCGGGAATTGAATGCATAGCTGACAATGCTAAGAATCGTTATTGATACAAATATATGGATACGCGCGTTGCTGGGTGGTAAAGTCACCCTCCCTGTTTTAAGAGCCTGGCAGACTGGCAAGTTTCAAGTGGTCGTTAGTCAACCCCTTTTGGACGAGCTTGACAAAGTTTGGCAACGGCCTCGTCTAAAAAACCGGATCAATGCTGAACATGCAGTAATCTTGCTGGAGCAGTTGAATTGGAGGGGAATAATGGTGGAGCCGACCACCATTCCACCTCGCTGTCGTGACCCCAAAGATCATCCTGATTGATAAAAAGGGAGGTAGATAAAAGATGCCGGAGACTATGACTACCCAAAAGAGCCTGGCAGATGCCGTTACAAAATTTGTAGATTCTCTTCATCACAAATATCCAGGAATAAAGATAAAGCTGATTTCAAAGTATGAAGATGAAGATTTTACCTTTGAGATATCTATTCCGAAAGATCTTCCTATTGATCAGGTTGAAGAAACATGCCACGTGGAGTGCATCAAAGCTGAGGATGAGTATGATCTGTTTATTCTTCCCAAGGTCGTTTATGAGCAATAAGAGGTAACTTGGTCGCGCCTACACTTTTGACAAAAGAATATCAGACACGGATTTCACGGATTAACACGGTGTGAATTAGCCACAGACACACACAGATAAAGAACTTAAAAATGTATTAAGAATAAAAACGAGACGGCTGATCATGAGAAATGCGGGTTAAAGGAGGTAAGGAAGCAAGGGGCGCAGATTATGATTTGCATTTTATTGATAAAAGTGGTAAGTTTTTAAACAGAATACCTATCACAAGTGGGGTGCTTTTATGACTTATTTAGAAAGACTTATAGCACATTCACCCTGGTGGTCTGAGCCGGACTGGACCCGGGATGACCGATCACTCAAAAGTGCGCGTTTAAGCAAATTTTCTTTTCGCCATTTAAGCCGGGAATTGCGTCATGCCGAAAATTTGCCGCCCGGCTCAGTGAGCATTGTGCGAGGCCCTCGTCAGGTGGGCAAAACCACGGAACTAAAATTTCTCGTCAAGGATCTTCTTTCCGCAGGCAT
This sequence comes from Desulfobacterales bacterium C00003060, assembly GCA_001751085.1. Classification (GTDB taxonomy): domain Bacteria; phylum Desulfobacterota; class Desulfobacteria; order Desulfobacterales. The sequence continues at coordinate 1,756 of MAXP01000088.1, forward strand.
CCCCCCTCGCAATATTGCATACTACCCCTGTGACGATATTATCCATTTTCGCGAATTAATGGAACTTATAAAGACTTTTGCTGAAGCCGTCCGACTGCAAGGGGCGTGCGGTTATCTTATGCTGGATGAAATTACGGCGGTCAAAGATTGGACAAGGGCCGTAAAATCCCTGGTGGATGCCGGAGTCCTGGAGAATATATATTTGCTGTTGACCGGTTCATCCGCCGTAGAAATCAAAAGAGGATATGAAAGGATGCCGGGTCGCAGGGGACATGGATTTGACCATGCCTTTCTGCCCATGAGTTTTGCTGACTTTTGCCGGGCATTCAACCTGACACCGCCCAAGGCTGACCTCATTGATATCCTTACTAAGGAATCTTCCTTTCGTATGTATGAGATGGAGATAGCCCGCAACAAGAATAAACTTGATGAAATTCTCGAAAAGTACCTTCAGTGGGGCGGATTTCCAATGGTGGTTGCCGATCTGGTCGGAAGCGGCTCTGTAACAAAGCAAACTATGGAGGTGTATCGGTCCGTACTGCTCAGTGAATTCGAAAAGCAACGCCGAAAAGTATCGTTAATTTTGAGCCTTATGAGAAAGCTTTATACCGTGTTAGGTGCTCCTATCAGCTATAACTCTCTCACTCAGGATACAGGTTGCCGGTCCAACGCCGTGGTACAGGATTATCTTGAAATATTCAATGCGGCCTTTCTCGGTTTTGTCCTGCCATGCATTGATCTTGCACACCGGCGACCCTATCCCAAACGAGAAAAAAAATTCTATGCAATAGACCCTATTGTATGGAAAGTAGTGGCGGAAGGTGCCGGTTTGCCAACTCTTCATGAGGCCGTATTGGCCGAGCATGCGGTGGCTGCTCATCTTGTTCGCCCTCTATCAGACACATGGGCAGATCTTGGTTCGTTGGAAGGATTGTACTACTTCCGATCCCGTAAAGGAAGGGAGGTCGATTTTGTCCACTTCAATACTCCGACCGGACATCCTTTTGGAGTGGAGGTTAAGTATCAAAGCCGCGTTTCAGGTTGGGATGAGCAGAGTATTTCCAAAGGTATCGGCCAGGGGGTGCTGGTTACGCGGGATTCCTTTAAATGGAATAAAATTTGTCATATCCCATTGCAGGCTTTTCTACTTTTGGAAAGCGGGAGCTATATCTCGGAAGGTCACAAATTGCGTTTTTTTCGGTGAGCAATGAGCATGAAGAGCAAGGCGCGAAGGTGCGGAATAGCAAGCTATTTCAAGCCTGAGCAACACAGCTATTGATGTTCAGGGCCAGCGAAAAATCACAAGTTGTGGCCTTTCGAGGTATAAATGCTATGCTACGCTCTTGACAAAAAATATTATACGGATAAAGAAGTGAAAAAGTATTCAGACACGGATTGCACGAATGAGGAGAAAATAGTTTGAAGGTTTTGTTAATTGCCGGTGCGCGTCCCAACTTTATGAAAATCGCGCCCATTTATCGAGAGTCTCTTAAATATGACCATGTGGAATGTAAGATAGTCCACACGGGTCAGCATTACGACTATGATATGTCAGAGGCATTTTTTGAAGACCTGGAGCTTCCTGAGCCGCATTTCTTCCTGAATGCCGGTTCGGGCACTCATGCTGTTCAAACAGCAAAAATTATGGTGGCTTTTGAGGAACTCTGCCAGAAGGAAAGGCCGGATCTGCTTGTTGTGGTGGGTGATGTAAACTCCACTCTGGCATGCAGTATTGTGGCAAAAAAACTTTTGATTGATGTTGCCCATGTGGAGGCCGGACTGAGAAGCTTTGATCTTACTATGCCGGAAGAGATAAATCGTATTGTGACAGATTCCATATCAGACTTCTTTTTTGTAACTGAAGAAAGTGGCATGAAAAATCTTATGCAAGAAGGTAAACCAAAAGACTGTATCCATCTTGTGGGAAACGTGATGATTGATAATCTTTTTTATCAGGCTAAAAAGCTTGAAAAGGACAACGAAAGCTGCTTTCCTACATTTGAACTCAAGCAGCAAAACAAGGATTACGTGTTTCTTACCCTGCACCGGCCTTCCAATGTGGATACCAAAGAATCTTTTGAAGAGATAACTTTTGCATTAAATCAGATCGCAGCAGAAAGACCCATTTTTTTCCCGGTTCATCCAAGAACACGGAAAATGATGGAACAATTTGACATCTCGTTTTCAGAAAACATTTATCTTCTTTCTCCTCTTGGATTCAAAGAGGCATTGTTCCTCTGGAAAGATGCGGCTCTGGTTATGACAGACAGTGGCGGATTGCAAGAAGAAACAACAGCGCTGGGTGTGCCGTGTATTACTCTGCGAGAGAATACAGAGAGGCCGATTACCATAAAGATGGGAACGAATATGCTGGCAGGCACTAAAAAAGAATCTATCCTTAAAGCTTACAGGAAAAGTATCAAGGGAAAAGGTAAAGAATACAAGCTCCCTCCCAAATGGGATGGCCGAGCGGCGATGAGGATATGGATGGCACTGATTGTTGGATGATTTGGATGGTTGGTGAAGGGGAAATTATTGAAAATTATCCTGAGTACCAACTTTTTCCAAGTTGAGGAAGCCCGACGAAAACACCATCAGGTTGAGGTGATTTCACTGTATGGAAAACAACCAGGCAAAAGGAAGAACTATATAGTGCCTGAACGAAAACTGCTAATTTTTCCAATTTCTGCGTCAGGCTTAAATTTTAATCCTCAAAATACTCCATGTATTCCTGTTAAAATTCGCGCTTTCCTTGAACTTGAAAAAATTTTCTATTTTTCGTTCGGACACTATATGAAAAAAACTGTAATGAATTTTTGTGATTCCGTGAGATTGTGATAAGGAACGGAGGAGTTTGAAAATGAAAGTTCCATTTCTTAATCTAACGGCCCAGTATAGGCCGATTAAAGAGGAGATTGCTGCAGCTTTGCAGGAGGTCCTGGACACAAATACATTTGCAGGCGGCCCCATGGTGGAAAGGTTTGAGAATGTTTTCGCTCCGTTCTGCCAGACAAAGCATGCTATTGGGGTCGGCAGCGGTACAGATGCATTGTGGATGGCGCTCCTGGGACTAGGAATAGGAGCAGATGACGAGGTTATTGTTCCGGTAAATACGTTTATCGCAACTGCCGAAGCCGTATCATTCACCGGAGCTGTTCCGGTTTTTGTTGATTGCGATGAGTACTGCAATGTCGATACAGCTAAGCTGCAAGAAATACTATCCGCTATGAGCTATGAGCAAAGGGCTCGGCTGAAAGCCTTAATTCCTGTGCATTTGTATGGTCAAATGGCGAATATTGATGAGATTATGGCACTGGCTGAAGAGTATGGCTTTGCCGTGATTGAAGATGCCTGCCAGGCTCACGGGGCTGAATATAAAGGACGTCGTGCCGGTTCCATCGGCGATGCAGGATGTTTCAGCTTTTATCCGGGAAAAAATTTGGGCGCTTATGGAGAGGCAGGCGCTATTGTAACCAATAATGCTGAATTGGCTGCAAAACTTCGAATGTTCCGTGATCACGGCCAGCAAAAGAAATACTATCATTCAATAATAGGCTGGAATGCCCGCATGGACGGCTTTCAGGGCGCGGTGCTTGCTATCAAACTGAAATATTTGGATGAATGGACAAAAAAAAGGCAGCAAAATGCGCAGATCTATAATGAACTGCTTGCAGGAATCAATGGTATCCAAACGCCAAAGGAGATGCTAAATACATCTTCTGTTTATCATCTTTATGTTATTCAGTCGGACGATCGAGATGGATTGCAGCGCTATCTTGAGCAGAGAGGAGTTGCGACGGGACTGCATTACCCGGTTCCTTTACATCTGCAAGAGGCTTATAGCAGCCTGGGATATGAGGAAGGAAATTTTCCTGTGGCTGAGAAGGCGGCGAAGAGGGTTTTGTCTTTGCCCATGTTTCCGGAGTTGACGGAGGCACAGATAGTCTATGTTTGCGGTAAAATAAAAGAGTATAAAGGAAGTGCCAATGCAAAAAGGCCTTAACATTATTACCCCGGATGTGAAGCTGGGCAGCAACGTGGTCATCCATAATTTTGTCAACCTCTACGGGTGTGAGATCGGCGATGAAACCGGAATCGGAGCCTTTGTGGAGATTCAGAAGAATGCCAGGATAGGAAAACGTTGCAAGATCCAGAGTCATACCTTTATTTGTGAAGGAGTGATCATTGAGGATGAAGTCATGATCTCCCATGGGGTGGTGTTTATCAACGACCGCGATCCCTCGGCAGTCACGCCTGGTGGTTCTCTGAAAACCGAGGCGGATTGGGTCTGCATACCCACGATAGTAAAGAAACGGGCTGCTATCGGGTCCAACGCTACGGTCATGTGTGGGGTAACCATTGGTGAGGGGGCTCTGGTAGG
>MAXP01000089.1 GCA_001751085.1 Desulfobacterales bacterium C00003060
TAGGATCTTGCCCTTCATGCAAAAAACCTCATTTCTGCCACCCATATCACCGGCAGTCAAATTTCAAACTTAAAACCGGAAACAACAAGAAGATATAGATCCCTTACCTAATTTCAAAGCAACTTCTCAAAAAATTCGGGTGCGCTTAGACTTGAGGTCTGAAAGAAAACGAAAAAACAAAAGGGCTCATTCCACCATGGAATGAGCCCTTTATACATGCGTCGCATATAGAAAGAAAATATATCCCCTATGCCTGCTGCATCTCCTCCTTCACGGATATCGCCACCTTGTAAAGGGTTGTAAGGATAAAAAATCCAGTGGCCCACACCCCTAAGGTAATGAGAATCTCAGGCACCGTGGCGCTATACTCTGTAATCGTATTAAAGGGATTCGGTATGAATCCGCCAATGACCAAACCCACTCCTTTATCGATCCATGTGGCAATAAATACACAGATGCAGGCGACTACCAAGACATCCTCTGCCCTGCGGGCAGCCGGAACAATCAGCAGGATAATGGAAACCACTGCAAAAGCGGCTGAAACCCACATCCACGGAACAAGTGCGCCATGTCCATCTATGCCGGAAAACAGGTACACGATGGTATGCATATGACCCGGTATCTGACTGTAGAACGCCGTGAACACCTCAAGCAGGAAGAAAAACACATTCAGGATCATAGCATACGTGACAATCCCTGCCAGGGTCCGAATCTGTTCCTTGCCGGGATCAAATTTTGTAGTCTTCCTCACGATTAGGCAGAACAGGATAAGAAGCGCGGGACCGGCAGCAAAAGCTGAAGACAGAAAACGAGCTGCCATGATTGCAGTCAGCCAGAAATGCCTCCCCGGCAAACCCGCGTACAGGAAAGCCGTGACAGTGTGTATGCTGATTGCCCACGGGATGGAAAGGTAAATGAAAGGCTTGATCCACCCGGGAGGCGCTGAGCCTTTTCGCTCTGCAGTAAGCACGTTCCAGCCAATAACGATATTAAGCAACAGATACCCATTCAGGACGATCATGTCCCAGAAAAGGATTGACCTCGGTGTAGGGTGCAAGATGACATTAAGCGCCCGAGTCGGATTTCCAAGATCCGCCAGAATAAACAACAAACACATCACAACCGCAGCAACACCCAGAAACTCAGCCAATATGGTAATGCGGGCAAACGGTTTGTAGTGATGAATATAATAAGGCAGGACGACCATAACAGCGGCCGCGGCCACTCCAACAAGGAAGGTAAACTGGGCGATATATACCCCCCAGGAGATGTCCCTGCTCATCCCGGTCAGGCCCAACCCGAAGCGCAACTGCCAGAGCCACATAATAAACCCTACGCCCATGACACCGAGCAAGCATCCAACCCATATCCAATATTTCCGCCCCCCAACGAACGCTTTCTCAAGCATAGTTCACCTCTCAGACTACATAAAATACGTTTGGACTCGTTCCAAGTTCTGGTTTACGCCGAAGGGTGTAACTGGAACGTAACAATTGCCTTAGTTCAGAATCAGGGTCATCAACATCCCCAAATACCAGTGGAGGCTCCGTGCCCTTCTTTTTAGCCATCTCCTGGCAGATTTCAACGCAAGCAGGGATCTTCCCTTTGGCAAGCCTTTCTGCGCAAAAATTACACTTTTCCACGACCCCTTTCATCCTTGTCGGATATTCAGGGTTTTCATCTTCCTCTTTCAGGTACTTCCTTGGATCTACCCAATTGAAGCTCCTCGACCCGTATGGGCACGCCGCCATGCAAAACCGGCAACCAATACAGCGATGCATGTCCATCAAGACTATGCCGTCCGACTCCCTCTTAAAGGTTGCCTGTGTCGGACACACCCTACAGCAAGGGGCATTGACGCAGTGGTTACACATGAGCAGGAAGGGTAGCTTCTTCAAACCTTCCTCTATGTGCTCATGTTCCTGGCTCGTGAAGGCATGCTTAAATTCGTCGGGCCAGATCCACTTGACCTCATGCTTTGGATTATCGATTTTCGGAACATTGTGAATCCGATGGCAGACTTCCATGCAGGCATTTGCCATCTCATCATCCAGGAGTCTTACATTCACAGCCATGCCCCAACGTTTTGCGGTCAGGGCCTCTCTTGCTACAGTCCCCGCCGGCTTGTGAAAAAAATGCAGGAGTGTTTCTGATATGGTGAAGCCTAACCCGTCCTCTGCAAGCACCTGAGCAGGCACGGCCCCCAGTCCCAATACGGACACCCCGGCAATCTTCATGAATTTTCTTCTGTTCACGCCCATCAGTTCTTCTCCTTAAGGTAGGTTACTCCTCCTTGGGTTTCACCTCTTTAGGTTTCTCCTCCTTAGGCGGAATATGACAATCCCAACAATATGGCACTACCGCAGTATAATTGTGACATTGGTCGCAGAATTCAGTCTTCTTGGAATGACAGTCCGGGCTCATGCACGTATTCTGCAGGCTCATATCATACTTAACACCATTGAAACCGATATAAGATCTCTTGGCTGCACGGACAGTCGAATCTCGCCACAGGTCCAACAACTGCATGTGTTTGGTCTTCATATAAGCCTTCGGCTCAACGCACTGCTTTTCCTTGGTAGGCAGTTTAGGGTCCGCCTTTGTAACAGCCCTTCCCAAATTGTACCAAAACGGAAATGTCAGTAAAGCAAGACCAATGACAACGCCGGTGATGATTTTACCTCCGTCATACATCCTCAGTGTCCCCCCTTCCTGGAAGAGGATTATTACGCAAATCCACTGTCTTTTCCTTTTCCCCTTCCAACACCATGGCATTTGCCACCATCTCGCAAACGCCAGTGACATCCACCTCGGGTACCCAGTATTCCATGAGGGCCGGAAACACGGCCCTGTCAATGGCACACACACAGGAAAGCATGTTCACCCCGTATTGCTCGTGAACGTGCTTAACGGCATTCGCCCTGGGGAGCCCACCTCTAAACCTCAGCTCCATGTCCTCCCCTGCATTCAAGCCAGCCCCGCCCCCACAGCAAAAGGTCTGCTCTCTGGTAGTGCCATGCGGCATCTCATAAAAATTATTGCACACACTTTTTATGACATACCGTGGCTCCTCAAGAAGCCCCATACCCCGTGCAGGGTTACAGGAGTCATGATAGGTGACCTTTAGCTGATCGTTTCTGCTGGGATCCAATTTCAACTTCTTGTTCTTAATGGTATCCGCCAAGAACTCCATGATATGAGTCATCTTTGTTGATTTTGCGTTCTCAAAGACCGTACCGGTAAGCGGATTCTCAGGCACCTCAAGGTGATCGGCAGGACCATTAAACGTGTCCATGTATTGGTTAACCACCCGCCACATGTGCCCGCATTCTCCGCCAAGGATCCATTTTACGCCGAGACGCTTCGCCTCCATGTACATCTTGGCATTGAGCCTCTTTGCCATCTCATGCGAGGTGAAATAACCGAAATTCCCACCTTCAGAGGCGTATGTACTCCAGGTGATGTCAAGCCCAAGCTCGTGGAAGAGCATGATATATCCCATGCATGTCCACGTACCTGGATCGGCAAAGACGTCACCAGAGGGGGTAATGAACAGGATCTCAGCCCCTTTTCTGTTGAAACTCGGGTCACACCGAACGCCTGTTACATCCTCTATCTCGTCCACGAAGAACTCGATCATCTCCTTGTAGGCATGGGGCTGTATGCCCAGATGATTACCAGTCCTGTAACAAAAGGCCACAGGGGCTGCAATCCAGTCGATATTGAGACCCAGTAGATTTGTCAGCTCCCTGCCGATAATGGTAGTCTCGGCCATATCTATGCCGTACGGGCAAAAAATGGAACAACGACGACACTCGGTGCATTGGTACAGGTAGTACCACCACTCCTTTATGCGGTCGTAGTTCAGGTCTCTTCCTCCGGCAAACACACCGAAAACCTTTCCTGACGCAGTGAAGTTCCTTCGGTATATGGACCTCAGAAGCTCTGCCCTCATAACCGGCATATTCTTGGGATCTGCGGAGCCGATAAAAAAGTGGCATTTGTCGGCACAGGCCCCGCATCTTACACAGATATCCATGAAGAGCTGGAAGCTTCGGAACCTCTCAAGCCTGTCCTCAAACCCCTCCATGACAATCTGTTTCCAGTCTTTCGGCAGCTTCCAGTCCTCATCCATTGCCGACCACTGCCTTGGGTTGGGAAAGTCAACAACCTCAAGGCGTGCCGGCTCACACGCATGGCAATGCATGCCCGGCTTGATCTCAACAGGGATGTTCATCCACCCCCTTACAGGGGGTCTGTGATCGATCTTTAACAGATCTTCAGGTTTTATTTCTTCTGCCATGATAACTCCTTTTCAAGAACTACTCTTTGTCCAGTGGCAATCCGGCGTCTCTCATCTTCTCTCTGAAGTCGTCCTCATAGGCCTCGTAGGTGTGAACCTTTACAGGGTAATCCCAGGGATTGATGTGCCTGACCATCCGATTATTGTTCGACAGGTTTCGAGTGGGACTCAGAAACACACCCGCCATATGTGACAGCTTACTAAACGGTAGGTAGGCAAATAGCACACTCACAAGAAACAAGTGGATGTAAAAAAGCGAACTCACCCCTTCCGGCACTACAGGGTTAAAATGGATCAACCCCATGGTTAATTCCTTGATGCTGACCACATCCGTCTTGAGCACATACCGCATCAGGATGCCTGTCGTGAGCAAGCCCAGGATGAGAAATAGAGGAAAGTAGTCTGCCGGAAGAGATATAAAGCGTAGCTTGGCATCAAGCACTCTTCGCAGAAGCAGATACGTCACTGCTGCCCCAAGCAAGAAGCCGCTTTGATAGAGGGTGGGGAGAAAGATCTGAAAAAAACCGTCAATGTTTTCAGTGACCTTGACAAACAGAGGCAGGGGGTCCGTGAAAAACCGGAGATGTCTTATTAGAACGATAAGAAAGGAATAGTGAAACACGATGGCTCCAAGCCAAAGCCACTTGGCCGACGTATATTTAACGTATTGGCCATCCCCAAATTGTAGCTTTAGATTCCTGAAGAGAGAACGGAAACAGACGACTTCAAGGAACATCCTACCGACAACGCCAAGCATGTTGGACGGGTTATCCAGTTTGTCCACATAAGTCCTCTTGATCCAAGGCAAGGTTTTCTGCTGCCCGCACGTCGAAGGAATCCGGAACGGCACGGGGCATTTTCCCCACTTCACAACTCGGTAAACGATGCCTACAAAAAAGGTAATCACGGCAAGGTATGGGATAATCACCCCAAAAAGCACATCCAGGTGTGCCGCCCACACGCCCAGGAAAGCAATTACTACAAGCCCAAAAACTGCCAAGAAGGAAACTGTGAGACTCAGTATGATATTCATTTAGTATTCCCTCGCTTCCGTGTTAAGTTATCGTCAATTTGCCTGAACCTGTTTAGGATCCCCTTTAACATCTGGCAGATCATATCCGAGACCCCCCATCTTTAGTAATTTAGACGCCCGATTCCTTACCTCATTGACCCTGATGTCAAAGACCTTCTGCCTGCATTGCGCGTAAATATCAAAGCAGAGCAGAGCCATGCCATCTATCCTGGACTCCAATGTCACCCACTCTTCAGAATGACCATTCTCCAAGAGTCGACTTCCCACTTCCTCTCTAATCACGTCCTTTAGACCGAACACAAAAGCGACGGCCCCAGAAGGAGAAAAATCCTGAATAGCCCTCACCCTCATGATTTTGTCGAAAAAACGCGACATGTTCTTAGGTTCGGTCCCATGCAGGAATTCATCAAATATGGACTCCATCGCCTCAGAAATCGTACTACCCACTGGATTCCCGAATTGATCTTCCTTCTTCCTCAGCATGGATTGGGCTTCTTCAGGGTATGACCTCAGTATTATGTCGCACCATTGTTTCAAAATATTAGATCTTTTCTCCAGCAGGAGATTCATTAGACTCATAGAGTGCAATCCTCAAAGTGCCTTAGGGAAGGCGGGACAAAAAAATAGATGGGACGCAAACAATTGAGTAGAGTTCATACACAAATTGATCTTGTTTGTCAAGATAAAAAAACGGCCATTTTCGATCGCCGGCTTACCGGAAGTTTAGCCATAACGGGGCGTTTTAGCGGGGACGATTCGACAATGGATTATCCGTCCCCAAGGCCGGCAGGACTTTGGAATTTCGGATTGCGGATTTCGGCCTGCCCTGCCCGCCCTGGCGCTCATGCTTAGGGCTCGCTCAAAAATAACTTCACATTTTGATGAGCCGATCCATCCCGCGTGGCTGCGTTGCTCGTCGGTTAAATAG
>MAXP01000090.1:0-2615 GCA_001751085.1 Desulfobacterales bacterium C00003060
TCAGGGAATGGAACAAAATACAGTGCTGAGATCCTTTCTGGACGATACGTTCACGGCTTTCGACCGCGTCTTGGAGGGCCATAGGGCAGAGCTGAAGGGCTGGGAGGTCGGCACGACAAAATATGTTGGTCAAGGAATCGCACGGTTAGAAGGATTGCCTCGCGTGAAGTCGGAGGAGCTTGTCCGCTTTCCCGGAGACGTTTTGGGAATGGTTTTCAACATGGATCCTTCGGAAGTAGGTGTGATTCTGCTGGACGAGAGCCCAATGCTGAAGGCTGGTACTGAGGTGCGACGAACGGGACGGGTCCTGGACGTACCGGTAGGTGACGAGCTGATCGGCCGCGTCGTGGATGCCATGGGTCGTCCCCTGGACATCCTTGGCCCGGTGCGCACTTCAGAGCGACGCCCTGTCGAACGGGAAGCGCCCGAGATCATGGATCGCGCTCCTGTGACCGTCCCCCTTCTGACGGGGCTCAAGGTGGTGGACGCCTTGATTCCCATCGGCCGGGGCCAGCGAGAACTCATCCTCGGCGACCGACAAACCGGCAAGACCGCCATCGCCCTGGATACAATGATCAACCAGAAGGACAAAGAGGTGCTTTGTGTCTATTGTGCCATCGGGCAGCGAAGCTCGTCTGTGGCAAAGCTCATTGACGACCTCCGTAGGCACGATGCTCTGGCCAACTGTATCATCGTGGTGGCTGAAGGGGAAAGTCCCCCTGGATTGCAATTCGTTGCACCCTATGCGGCAACCACCATGGCAGAGTATTTCATGGAACAGGGACGGGACGTATTGATCGTATATGATGATCTGACACGGCATGCCCAGGCCTATCGGGAGATCTCACTCCTACTGCGTCGTCCTCCAGGCAGGGAGGCGTTTCCGGGCGACATATTCTATATCCATTCTCGACTGCTTGAACGGGCCACCCATCTTCGAGAAGAACTGGGGGGGGGCTCTTTGAGCGCCATGCCGATCGTGGAGACAGAGGCTCAAAACATATCGGCATACATCCCAACCAATATTGTCTCCATCACTGACGGTCAGATCTATCTTACCCCGAATTTGTTCCAAAAAGGAGTGCTTCCCGCTGTGGACGTTGGGAAATCAGTGTCCCGGGTGGGTGGAAAAACACAGCTTGCCGCATATCGCACCGTTGCCGGCAATTTGCGCCTTTCGTATTCGCAGTTTGAGGAACTGGAGACATTCTCACGTTTTGGGACGCGTCTCGATGAGGAAACGCGCAAAACGCTGGACCATGGCCGCCGCGTCCGAGAAATTCTCAAGCAACCGCAATATCAACCGATGTCGGTTCCTGAGCAGATTGCTGTTCTTCTGGCTGTGACGGAAGGCATCTTTGATCAGTTTCCACCGGATCGGATCGCAGGGGCCGAGCAGGTCATATGCAAGGCAGTTACTGAAGGATTACCCGATCTTTGTATACGCATCCAATCTGGGGACAAATTCAGGCAGGAGGACATCAATGTTCTTATCAACACCGCACGGAAAGCCATTGAGAAAGAAAATGCGGAGTGATGGAGCGAAGCCCCTTGACAGTCTATGCAAACGATTGAATCCTTGAAACGTCAGATCAAGAGTGCGGAAGATCTGCACTCTGTGGTAAAGACAATGAAGGCCCTTGCTGCTGTGAGTATCAGGCAGTACGAGAAGGCTGTTGAATCCCTTGCCGAATACAACCGAACGGTTGAGATGGGTTTTCAGATCATTCTTAAACAGAAACCCCAGACGGTCTCAATGGCCCAACCTGTGCTAAACGGACGCATTGGTGCCGTTGTCTTTGGTTCGGACCAGGGCATGGTGGGACAGTTCAATGAAGTGATAGCCCACTATGCGGTCAAGGAAATGGATAAACTCCGGATCAGGGAAGAAAACCGCGCACTGCTGGCAGTGGGTCTGCGAGTTTTTGTGCGCCTTGAAGAGGCGGGACACCCCGTTGAAGACCATATTTCTCTGCCGGACTCTTTGGCTGCTATTACACCCATCGTGCAGGAAATGGTGCTGAGAATAGAGGCGTGGCGCTCCAGACGTAAAATCGATCGGTTCGTCCTCTTTTATAACAAACCGCTTTCCGGTGCTTCCTATCGCTCCCATACGCTTCATCTTTTGCCGATAAATGTGGAGTGGTTTCAAGGGCTGGAGCAGAAGTCGTGGCCCTCTAGCACCCTCCCCATGTTTACCATGGAGTGGCACAAGCTCTTTTCATCATTGATTCAACAATACCTCTTTGTGTCGCTGTACAGGGCCTTTGCAGAGTCTCTGGCCAGCGAAAATGCCAGCCGGCTCGCATCCATGCAGGTGGCTGAGAGAAATATCGAAGATCGTTTAGCAGATCTCAACGCTCAATTTCACCAACAACGGCAGAGTTCTATCGATGAAGAACTCTTCGACCTTGCAGCCGGCTTTGAGGCGTTAACTCGGAAAGCAACATGAAGGCTATTGCTTTCTGCCAAGACTCCCTTTGCATTATACCAGAGGTTAGTGCAATCCGAAGGTCCCTTCTGCTTGATCTTCTTCTCCCTTTCTGTTAGGAAATTCGGCATCCTTCATTCACCAGTTTACACTTTTTTCGAAAAAGCGTGTATTATCGAATTGA
>MAXP01000090.1:2650-5788 GCA_001751085.1 Desulfobacterales bacterium C00003060
TTTCAAATTTCACTGCCAAAATACAAGATCAATAAAGTGTAAACTACTTTTGACTTGTCGTGAAGGATGCCGGAAATTCTATGTATTCTCAAGAAACTGGAGGAAGGTTAAGCCTATGAAGGAAAGAACTTTGTCGATCATCAAACCGGACGGTGTTGCAAAGGGTCTCATTGGCGAGGTACTCAACCGGTTTGAGCATGCCGGTTTTCAGGTTGTGGCCATGAAAATGGTTCACATGTCAAAAAAACAGGCAGAAGGGTTCTACGCGGTGCACAGAGAACGTCCCTTTTTTGAAAGCGTAACGGATTTTATGTCTTCCGGGCCTTCGGTGGTCATGGTCCTTGAGGCGGAAAATGTCATTTCCAGAAACCGGGAGCTTATGGGAGCGACCAATTACAAAGAGGCTGCCGAGGGAACAATACGTCGCGAATTCGCCATGGACATTGAAAAAAACGTGGTCCACGGATCTGACAGCCCTGAGACCGCAGCTTTTGAGATTGGCTACTTCTTCAATGCCCTTGAGTTGGTTCGGTTATGAGGCTGTGCCCATGTCCGTTGCTCTCAATCTCAACAACATCGACCTGTCCGGTCAACCGAAGACATACCTGAGTAAGTTGTGTTAACAAATACTTTTCACCATATACCCGGGATCGCTGCCAAGACTGAGGAAAGACTGTGGTCTTCAGGGATTCGCGATTGGAATGGGCTAAAAGAGCCTCGCAGAACAAACCTGTCACAGGGTAAAATAGAAACTCTAAGACGATATATTCAGGAATCAAGAGATCATATTACCAACAGTAACCCCATTTATTTTGTGAGGTTGTTACCGGCAAGCCTTCACTGGAGGGTCTTCCCTGAATTCCGGTATTCAACCGTTTACCTCGATATTGAAACCACAGGTCTAAACAAATATCAAGACACGATAACCACTATCGCTCTTTACGACGGCCAGTCAATATCCCATTATGTTAAGGGTAGAAACCTGGATGACTTCAGACATGACATTATCAAATACAGGGTCATAGTCAGCTATAATGGAAAAAGCTTCGATGTACCTTTTTTGGAAAACCAATTCGGAATCAGCCTGGATCACGCGCATATTGATTTACGATATATTCTTGCGAGTCTGGGATGCAAGGGCGGGCTAAAACGATGTGAAATAGAACTTGGAATTGACCGAGGTGACCTAAGAGATATCGATGGCTATTTCGCGGTGTTGCTTTGGAACGATTACCAGAGGAACGGAAATACAAAGGCTTTGGAAACGTTGCTTGCCTATAACATTGCAGATGTGGTTAACCTTGAGCACTTGATGGTGATTGCATACAATCTGAAGCTCAAGGATACCCCTTTCTCTCAGAGCCACCAGTTAGATTCTCCATCAGTACCAGAGATACCATTCAAGGCGGACAGGGAGACCGTCGAAAGAATCAAACAGGCGTTCCCTGTGTGACCGTGACCGTGTGACCTGTGTCGATGAGCGATAAATGAAGTAACCCGTAGGCGCTCCTGTTCAGACAAAGAGGTTGCTGCGGTCCAGGCTCCGGTATTGAATGGCCTCCGCGACATGATGCGCCGCGATGTCTGCACTCTGCTCAAGATCCGCAATGGTTCTTGCAATTCGTAGTATACGGGTAAAGGCCCGTGCGGAAAGCCCCAGTTTGTCGATAGCCGCTTCAAGTAGTGTGTGGGAATCCCGGTCAACAGGACAATATTTCTTGATATGACGGTTGCTCATCTGTGCATTGCAGTAAATCTTGGTCCGTTTCAACCTCTCCGACTGTATGGCACGGGCCCGATTCATACGCTCTCTGATATCGGCAGATGTTTCCGCCTCATGTTCACCGGCCAGATCCTTGTAGCGGACCGCCGGGACGTCTACGTGGATATCAATACGATCCATCAGGGGACCAGAGACCTTTGACCGATACCGATTAATCTTGGTATATGTACACGTGCATTCATGGTTGGGGTCGGAAAAATATCCGCACGGGCAAGGATTCATAGCAGCTACCAGCATGAACTTGGCCGGATAGGTAATACTTGTAAGGGCTCGCGCAATCGTCACGTAGCCATCTTCCATTGGCTGACGCAGCACCTCAAGCACGTTCTTTTTGAACTCCGGCAGTTCATCCAAGAAAAGCACCCCATTATGGGCCAAGCTTACTTCGCCGGGTCTTGGGATATGTCCCCCGCCTATAAGGCCAGCGTCGGATACGGTATGGTGTGGGCAACGAAAGGGGCGATTTGTAATCAAAGCCTGAGACTTTTCGAGCATGCCGAGCACACTATACACCCTGGTTGTTTCGATCGCCTCCTCAAAGGTGATAGGTGGCAGGATGGTTGCCAGGCGTTTTGCCAACATGGTCTTACCTGCTCCAGGTGGGCCAATCATAATAAGGTTATGCCCACCTGCTGCCGCTATCTCGAGAGCCCGCTTAACATGCTCTTGGCCTCTAACCTCGCAGAAATCCATGTCATCCGGATATGCTCCCTGAAAAATGGTTCGGATATCGACAGACTCTGGCTGTATGAGCTTCAGCCCACACAGAAACTCTACAAGATCACCCAGCGTGGGAACAGAGAGGACTTCTATGCCATCTACTACAGCACCTTCATTGGCATTTTCCCTGGGGATAATCATGCCACGAAAGCCGGAATTCCTGGCCAACAAGGCTACGGGGAGCGAGCCACGCACGGGCTTGATGCGTCCATCAAGAGAGAGTTCGCCGAGCGTCAGGTACTCGACGAGTCGGCCTTGGGGGACAACCCCTGTGGCAGCCAAAATGCCAAGTGCAATAGGAAGGTCAAAACCTGTCCCTTCCTTCTTTATATCAGCGGGCGCCAGGTTAACCGTGATTCGATCGTCTGGAAATTTATAGCCGGAATTGATGATTGCAGATTTGACCCGGTCTTTGCTTTCCTTCACAGCAGCTTCCGGCAGACCCACCGTGGCAAAGCTTGGTAGTCCTCGCCTAACATCAACCTCCACCTCCACAGTATAGGCATCAACACCGAGGACGGCACTGCTAAAAACCTTGGAAAGCAAGATTTCCTCCAAAAATTCGCGAAGCGATTCTATACCTCGGAAGGTTATAAATGGCGATTTTCTCGGTGAGTCATGAGCATCAAGAGCAA
>MAXP01000091.1:0-6122 GCA_001751085.1 Desulfobacterales bacterium C00003060
GCCCGCCCTGTATCAATGGCCTCAGCGGCCTGAGTGATGCCATCTGAGAAATCCGCTGCTCGCCCTGCCGCTACAAGGGCAGCGGCAGCGTTGAGCAGGACTATGTCTCTCCGGGCGCCCGGCTCGCCCTGGAGAACGCTGAGGATAATTTGGGCGTTGTCTTGAGCATTGCCACCTCGAATATCATCCAGGTTGGCGCGAGGCAAGCCAAAGTCTTCCGGTTGAATAGTGTAGGTGGCAACTCGGCCGTCCTTCAACTCGCTCACCTGGGTTTTGCCGGTGATGCTGATTTCATCAAGACCCCCTTCGCCGCAGACCACAAATGCGCTATGTGTTCCCAGTCTATTTAGAACCTCGGACAGAACCGGCGTAAGCCCCTCTTCGTAGACGCCAAGCACTTGAACGCTTGCTCCCGCCGGGTTGGTGAGGGGCCCCAGGATATTGAAAATAGTGCGGATGCCGATTTCCCGGCGGGGTCCTATGGCATACTTCATGGCGCCATGCAGAGCCGGGGCAAATAAAAAGCCAATGCCCACCTGGCTGAGACACCTCTCAACCACAACTGGGGGGACGTCCACTTTTACCCCTAATTTTTCAATGACATCGGCGCTGCCGCAGAGGCTGGAGACAGAACGGTTTCCATGCTTGGCCACGTGCAGGCCACAACCGGCCACTACAAAGGCCGTGGTTGTGGAAACATTGAACGTGTTCGTGCCATCGCCGCCGGTGCCACAGGTATCCACGACCGTTTCCATGTCCAGGTTGATATCGTCCGGGTCTATGTTTATCAGGGTATTATCGACGCGGATAGGGGTGGCCTTTTGGCGCATGACGCGTGCAGCTCCTGTGATTTCCTCAATAGTCTCGCCTTTGAGACGAAGGGCGGTTATGAACGAACCGATCTGGGCTGGGGTGGCCTGGCCGCTCATGATTACTTCCATGGCAGCTTCCATCTCTTGTTCGCTCAGGTTCGAGCGGTTGACCACTTTTTGGATGGCNNCCCTTTCTAAAGCGTAAGGAAGTTTTCCAGAATACGCATACCCTCCTGCGTAAGGATGGATTCCGGATGAAACTGTATCCCGTGAACCTGATACTCCCGGTGTCTCAAGCCCATGATCTCGCTGTCATCGGCCTTTGCGGAGATCTCGAGGCAGGATGGAAGGGTTTCACCATCAACAGCCAATGAATGGTAACGTGTGGCAGTAAAAGGATCCGGCACATCACGAAAAACCCCCCGGCTGTCATGGTGAATCTGTGAAACTTTGCCGTGCATGAGCCGGCCGGCACGCACGACCCTGCCGCCAAAAGAAACAGCCACAGCCTGATGCCCCAGGCAGACACCAAGGATAGGGATCTTCCGATAGAAACGCTGGATTATGGGCACAATGATTCCCGCTGACTGTGGGATGCCGGGCCCCGGCGATATAACGAGCCGTTCCGGTCGCATAGCCTCTATTTCCTCCATGCCGATCTGATCATTGCGTCGCACTTCCACATCGGCGCCCAGCACCCCCAGGTACTGGACGAGATTATACGTAAACGAGTCATAGTTATCGATCATTAGAATCAAGTTACTATCCCTCCAACTCAGGTCCGCTCAATTGGAATACTGTGACTATACTTCGCACGGCCACAATCTGCGCTTTTCTAAAGTCTGTTGTCCATAGTCAGTAGGCTGTTGCATTCAGAGGTTGGAGGTTAGAGGCAAAGAAAAGACTCATCTCTTTTGCCTGCAACCTCAAGCGAAGCGGTCCTCCAACCTCCAACGGACCGTGGCGACCCAAGATGAACGTATTCAATGGACGATTGCAAAGCTCCAATTGTGACCGTGCAGAGTATAAGTCAAGTGATGATAATTCACAAATACGTGACGAAGGAATTACTGAAATGGTTTTGTATTGTGTTGTCCACTGTTGTGGGCATATACCTAACTGTTGATTTTTTTGGGAATATTGACAGCTTTCTGGATGCAAAGCTGGCCGTATCGAGGGCTGTTGTCTTTTTTGTATTGAAGATTCCTTTCATGGTAGCCCAGGTAACACCAGTGGGGGTTTTGCTATCTGTGCTTATAGTCTTTGGCCTCATGGTCAGGAATAATGAGATAATAGCCTTGAGAAGTGGTGGGGTGAGCAACTACTATCTGGTCAAGCCTGTCCTTGTTCTGGGCCTGATATTCAGTGCCCTCCTCTTTTTTTTTAGCGAGGTGTTCGTCCCGATAACCATGGGGAAGGCAAACGAAATAAGGTGCAGTGAAGTCGAGGGAGGATCTGCAGTTTCTTCCAGGGAAAAAAATATTTGGATCAAGGGCAATCGTTCTGTTTTCCACATCAAGTACTTCAGGCCCTCGGATAATACGATGTTCGGCATAACACTCCATTATTTTGACAGGAACTTTCGCCTAATAAGACGGGTTGATGCTCAAAGAGGTGTTTACACGGGAGAAACCTGGCAGCTATTCGACGTAGTTGAGCAGGTTCTGTTGGAGGACGACGGAAGCTACGATGTAATATGTCGGCCAGAAAGCCCCGCAAGGCTCGAATTCGTTCCCGAAGATCTGAACACAGTAGTAAAAAAATGTGAGGAAATGACTTATGGAGAGCTGTCAGAATATATTCGCGAGGTTGAAGAAGAGGGATACGATGCCACAGGTTACAGGGTGGACCTCAGTGCCAAGATAGCTTTTCCTTTTGTGTGTCTTATCATGGGCATTGTGGGGATTGGCCTGACCTTTTGGAGAAGAAAAAAAGAAGGGATTGCCGGCAGTATTTTTTACGGTATCGGGATAGCGTTTTCTTATTGGACCCTTCACAGTTTTTGTTTGACTTTGGGATATGGCGCGATCTTACCACCGATGATAGCAGCTTGGCTAACCAACCTCATATTTGCATCCCTTGGGACCTTAATGCTACTCAATGCCCGCTGAACATACTGCGGTTTCACTCCCCAATGCCACGAATCACCGGACCGCTCGCCAAGCTTGCTGGGCAGGCGGGACGGTTCAGACGTTTGGTGAACCCTGACCTGAACCCGTGAACGGTTACCAAACGCGTTATATCTTCACATGGTTGAGGTATGAACTTTTCCGTAATCCGTAATTCCGTGCAGCGGGTGATGACTCAAGGGGATGTCGGTTATCCCCCTTTTTCATCGCCTTTTGAGTGGGTGCTTTACGCATGTTCCCGGGTGTACCAGCTCGTAGTGAGATCTAGGATTTATCTGTACAAGAAGCGTGTTCTTAAGCAGAAAAACCTTCCATGCAAGGTGGTGTCGGTTGGCAATATCACGGTCGGGGGTACTGGAAAGACCCCTATGGTGCACTATGTGGCAAATCTATTAGCAAGCCATGGTATAGATGTGGCCGTTGTTAGCCGTGGGTATGGGGGGTCTTGCCAGCGTTTGGGAGGAATTGTCTCAGATGGCAAGACCACATTGATGGGAGTGCGGGCATCAGGGGACGAACCGCAACTGCTGGCTTCGAAGCTTAATGGGGTCCCTTTGTGTGTGGGAAAGGACCGCTATCAGACTGGCCTGCTGGCTATTGGAAGGTTCGGATCATCAGTATTGGTCCTTGACGATGCATTTCAGCACTTGGCTTTGAAAAGAGATTTGGATCTACTGCTTTTGGATAGCACACGTCCCTTTGGTAACGGCTATTGTATTCCAAGGGGCACACTGCGTGAACCTGTGGAAGAGATAAGACGTGCCGGCGCCCTCGTTCTGACTCGATGGACAGCAGACAGGAATTTGGATCGACTGCATCCCATGATCGAGGTCCATGCCCGGGGGCGCCCTGTTTTCCGGTCGATGCATGTACCTGACGGGCTGTTTGTTGCGGGTCGAAAGGGGTCTTTGAACCTGACCCACCTAAAGGGACGAAGGCTTTTTGCGTTTTCCGGAATTGCTCAAAACCATAGTTTTTTCGAGACCGTTTGCCGGCTTGAAGGCCATATTGCCGGCTCCGTTGAGTTCCCGGACCATCATCGGTATGCCCATGACGATCTGAAACTGGTTTGGAAAAGGGCCAGGGGCATGAACGTGGATAACGTCATTACCACTGAAAAGGATTACGTCAATATTCCGGCTGACATTCCATCAACGCCGGAGCTCTTGGTCTTGGCGATTTCCATCTCGTTTGGTGACGACACACAAGCCTTTGAAGGCTACATTAAGAAATGGGCGTCATCCCCTTAATTCGAAAAACCCTGTGCAATGAATCCCCACACCGCTTCAAGGCGGCAAATCCGACAAATCCGTAAATCCATACTACCGGGCCGGTTCGTTACCGGTTTCCCACAAAGGCAAACGATGGCTTGCCTTTTGATGCCGTGTGGAAGATGTGCGGGATCTCGTCGAATCGGTCCTTCCACGTATGGTAGACATCAGGAGGCAGGATACATCCTATTCTGTCCTTGCTTTCGAGCATCTTGAATATCCGTTCCATATTTGTGATCACAGGAATTCGTCGGTCGAGATAGTATGTGATCAAGGGCAGCCGGCGGTCATCGAGAAACAGAGTATAAAGCTCACGACCGGCCGCCTCTTCTCGAATTTCTTGAAAAAAAAAGGAATATGATTTCCTCTCTTCGAGGTACGGCAAGAGTAATTTCAGCGTAATCATGAAGGCAATGGCGAAAATAGCTCCGAACCCACACAAAAAGCGCCACTCAAACCACCGCCTTTTGCCGTGAAGGATAAAAGCTGCGAGCAGGAAAGGAAAAGGTAAGAGCACGATAAAATAGACGATGCTGCCCAGCATAAACCACATCGCGAAAGGAAGCGCTGCCAGTGCCAATCCCACCAAAAAGATGTTGGCGAGATAAAGAGCTCTTTGCCACGAAGGTGCGGCCCCGGGGTCGCGGAAGAGATCACAAAGGGAATCGCTCATGATCAGCAGCATGACAAACAGGATCGGATGCAGGTAATTGCTGGACTTTGACGAGGACAGGGAGAGTACAACCACAATAGAAATGAGGGCTGCCTTGAGAAATAACCTGAAATCCCCTGGGCCCTTCTTACGAAAAACAGCGAGGAGTGATCCAAAGAAAAGCAATGACCAAGGCGCCGGCAAGCCTAAAAGACGTGGCAGGTAGAAAAACGGCGAAGCTTCCTTTTCCACGATGTAAGCGTCGTTCAGCGGCCCTAATGGCGGCCGATCCACATCAGAGATGGTCAGGAAGCGCCCCAGTGTGTTATCGACGAAGACAACTCTTAAATATTCCCATCCTCCCTCGTGGTGGAGCGCGAGAATCCATGGCAACAATATCATGGCGGTAAGGGCCGTCACCATTGCCGTGATTGTTATTAGTCTGAAAAACTGCCGTTTAACAAGGAGAAACAACACTATGGGGGGCAAAACAAGCAGATAGGTGAAGAAGTTCTTCGCGTAGAACGATATGGATAGGGCAAGAGCCAGAAGCAGATCGTACCGGAATGTTCCCTTGTCCGGATCCTTGGCTCTGTGTGTCAAGGTTCCGGCAAAAAGGGTAAAACAAAGAAAAACAAAGAAAACCACGAGGATGTCCGCACTGGCCAGGTGCGACATCTGGTAGAGCTGGTATGTGGTCGCGCCAAGAAGCAGCGTCACGCAAGCGACGCCATTTCCATAGTGATTCCTGCTGGTCCAGTAGACCAGCAAAAGGCAGAGCACTCCAGAGACAGCGGCAGGCAGCCGCATGCCTCCAGCACTTAACCCTCCGCCTGCTTTGCATGCGATCCATGCGAGCCAGTAATAAAGAGGGGGCTTTTCAAGATAGGGATAGCCGTTAATGCGAGGTGCAGCGAGCGAATCCTGCCCAAACATGCTCCACACCACGCCGGAAACCGCGGGCTCAGTCGGAGACCAGATGCTGTGGTCGAACACGCCGACTCCGAAATAAAGTGCGAGAACAAGAAGAGCAATCGCTATCGAGGTCTTCGCCCCGGACTGTTTTTTGAGCAGACACATCCCTGTTCCAGCGCAATTCCTGAACCGTACGGATATCATAGCCCTAATTCTTCTTGATTTTTCATGCTTATGCTGATACATAAAAGGCCTTTTGAGAAATAAAATAATAGAATATATGGGCATCCTTCACGACAAGTCAAAAGTAGTTTACACTTTGTTGATCTTGTATTTTGGCAGT
>MAXP01000091.1:6169-7781 GCA_001751085.1 Desulfobacterales bacterium C00003060
TGAAAAAAGTGTAAACTGGTGAATGAAAGATGCCAATATATGCACTATATCTATTCTTCAAAGTCAACAGTTTTTTGGCGTCTTCCGAGTCTATGAGGAAATCCCGGATGAGTGATTCCTGCCATTGCCACCTACGACACATTGTTAGTCCTCCTGACGGCGGAGGTCGCCGGCGCCTATGTGGTTATCCGAACGCTGGAATAGCGGCTTGAATTTGCAAGCAGCAATGTGGAGATACAGCAAAGGGGCCTGAGAATCGCCGAGGTTCGCTTCAAAGGGGGTGAAACCTCAGAACTGGATGTCCAACAGGCTCGATCGTTACTGCGCAACACTCAGGCCTCGAAGATTAGCGTCAGGCAGGCCCAAAACGGTCTGAGCGTCCTACTGGGCATTCCACCGAGCGATTTTTCGGCACTCATTAAAGACCCGGCTCCCATTCCGGGAGCGCCATCGGAAATCGCCGTTGGTATCCCTGCGGATCTGTTGCGCCGTCGGCCGGATATTCGGCTTGCGGAATTCGAGGCGGCGGCCCTGGGAGCTCTGATCGGGGTTGCCCAAGCCGACCTCTACCCTCACTTCGCAATAGGCGGGTCCATTGGGTTTGCCGTTGACAGCCTGGCATCCAGTCGTGGCGATATCGTTCGTTATTTAATCGCGGTGTAAAAGTCGTTGGGCGGTGGTTGGCAGTTACGTGTGGGCAAGGACATTATACCGGAGCAGACCATAGAGACCATGGGCAAAAGAACGGATTGGGGGAATTTGCTGGAGCCCATTTCGTTACCTGCTAAGCCAGAATAGTCTCCCACTGGGAAGGATGTAAAACCGTTCAACAAGCCGAGGTGGTGATTTAGCGGTAACGGTTGCGTCGTTGCTGAAGTTGTGGGCTTGGGAAAGTGTTCCCGATTATATGTTTGATCAAAACCAAAACAACAAGGAGGAGAGGAAAATGAAACGAACACTGATTGTCTTGATCACGTTGGGTATTATGTCGCTGCTTTTCACCAATGCATCCGCGGAAGAGAACCTGGTTCAGTCAGTAGCCAACGGTTGCAAGGTGGAACTTGAGAAGTACTGTGGGAACGTAACACCGGGAGATGGTCGTATTTTGGCCTGCCTTTATGCACACGGCGACAAGCTGTCACCGAAATGTGAGTATGCACTCTATGACGCCGCGGTTCAGCTTGAGAGAGCGGTCGCAGCCCTCAGCTACATTGCGAACGAGTGTGATGAGGATTTGGACCGGTATTGTGGTGCTGTTGCGCCCGGTGAAGGACGCCTGCTCGACTGCCTCAAGAAGAAGGGCAAACAATTGACCAAACGTTGCAAACAGGCTCTAAAAGACGTGGGGTTAAAGTAAACATTTTAGTGCCTTACAACTTATCTTCCTCGAAAAAACATTGAAAACCTCCTTGTCGCTTTTCACTCTAAGCGGTTCACATCAAAGGAGGTTTTCTTACATTCCCGGAAATGTCAAACTTTACGGGTCCCCCGGCAAAGCCGGGGGTTTACCCAGGGGCTACCGCTGCCCTTTACCCCTAATTATAACTGGACTTTTTTCCGTGTTGCGTATAGTGGCGGCATGGAAACACAAAATCAAATTAAACGGACACTC
>MAXP01000092.1 GCA_001751085.1 Desulfobacterales bacterium C00003060
AAAAACCAACCGCTCCCCAGCGGTTTTTTTATTTCCTCTTCTCTCTCTAACCCGTTAACCAACCTGATTTAATAATCCCTATTGATGATATCTGAAATATCGGCTAACTTTAAACTTTAGGTACTGGCAATCACAACTCTGGAATAGCACCAATTTTGATGCTGGTTTGTATGATATCACAGGTTTCATCTGAATTGAGATAATCTCAATTAATCTGCAATTTTTAGATTTTTGGGCAAACCACAAGATCAGGTATACACATTTTGGCTTCCATGATATAGATGGCCACTTGTTTAACTTGTGAAAACATAACTTGGCTGATTTAGAAAAAAGTATGCAAAACACGAACAACAAATTGAGGCTCAGCCTGACCTCCGGACTTGCAAAGGGATGGAGCGGATTTGCCTGGATGCTGAAGATCCTTTTGCCCATTTCTCTTTTGACGTCCCTGCTTGCTTGGTCCGGCTGGATAAACAGGTTAGATTTTATATTGGAACCTGTCATGGGAGTGATCGGCTTGCCCCCCATGGCCGCACTCCCCCTTATTGCAGGATTGCTGACCGGAATATACGGCGCAATCGCGGCCATGGTCCCCCTGCCGCTGACGGTAGACCAGATGACCCTTCTGGCCATTTTCCTGGTCATTTCACACAACCTCATTCAAGAAGGCGTGGTTCAGAGTAAATCCGGACTCCCCTTTTTAAAGGCGACGCTCTTCCGCCTGATCGCCTCTATTTTAACGGTGATGGTCGTTTCCCGTTTTATGGGTCATGAAACCGCGACGAATGCTCTGACGGATGCCCCGGTCATAATCCAGGCGCCGTTTTTCTCGATGCTCAAGACATGGACGGTAGCGACCTTGTTTCTTTCCGCCAAAATATTGGTCATCATCATGTCGATCATGATCATTCTTGAAATCATGAAAAGTTACAACCTGATCGATCGTATCGTCCGCGTAATGGCACCTGTTTTGAAGGCACTCGGACTTGGCACACAGACCGGCTTTCTGTGGCTCACCGCCGCCACATTCGGATTGACATACGGCGCTGCGGTCATCGTGGAGGAAGCAAAGGAAGGAAATTTTTCAAAAGACGAGCTCGAGCGCCTGCACCTTTCCATCGGCATCAATCATTCCATGGTCGAAGATCCCGCGCTGTTTCTATCCCTGGGACTGGGCCTTTTCTGGTTGTGCGTGCCAAGACTCGCCGCTGCCATCATTGCCGTTCAACTTCTCATAATCTTTAAGCGGTTGATATCCCTTCCAGGTTTTTCCAGGTTTTCGTTATGACACAATAGATGAACGGGATGTTCAATTGCGGTTCAGACCAGGAGTCTTCAGTTCGCTTGACCAGTAGAAAATGAGGAACCAGGCCAGAGATCGTGTGTTTTGATAATATTTTCCAACCAGTCTATATAGAGGACAGGGAATAATCTTTTTTTTATATTTGCGGAAATACAAGATATAGTTGTTGCGGGATCTGACATAAAACCTTTACTGTCTCCAACGAATAGGTAAAATTTAATCGCCGAAAAAACCTGTGATATCAACATTTCCGATTATGTGCAGTCAGGTCATCCAAAATCTGGACCTAATAGTATTAGTTTTAGAGACACGAAGATAATATGGATTTAGCGATAAGCACTGTAGGAGACGAACTTCAAAAAGGGAAGTGACCGATATCTTTAAGCCTATTGTGTGGTATTTCCCAAAGCAACTATTTTCTATCGAAATTTTTCATGAAGGGCACGAAACCTAAAATCTACGAGATTGTAAAATATTGACGAATTGCGTATACATTGCACAACCGTAAGGTTTAAGCACATAGGCAAGCTATGCAAAGTAGGATGAATAGTATAATTTTGATAGTACAATTATTAAAAAAACCACATAGGAGAATCGACGATGCAAATCACCACTCTTTTGGGCAGCGCCAAAAAGAAAGGAAATACAGCAACTGTTCTGGGATGGGTAGAGGAAGAACTCCAATCACTGGGCCACGATGTGGAACGGATCTACCTCAACAACAAGTCTATCAGGGGCTGTCTGGGGTGTGCCAAATGCCGGGAGAATCCCGATGAGATCGGCTGTGTCCAAAATGACGACGCTGTAGATGTCATGGAACAAATGATCTCATCCGAGGTGGTCCTGTTCGCTTCGCCGATTTATTTCTGGGGCTTTTCGGCCCAAATCAAGGCTCTTATTGACCGGGGCTACTCGCTGGTTACCAACTACCACAAACCGGGGCATACATCTCTAATGGAAGGGAAACGCATCGGCCTGTTGGTCACCGGTGCGGGCGCCTATGAGGAAAATGCTGAAGGCATGTTTACAGCCTTCGATTGGATTGTGGACTTTTTGTTGGCCAGAAAATCTGGTGAATTGTACGTGGGTGAGTGCAGCGTACCTGCAGAGTTATCGGAAGAGGTCAAGAATAAGGCTTTAGAACTAGCTCGATCTTTGGTGGGCTGATATATTCCTTCAAATTTAATAAAAGCAAGCGTGATTGTTGATTTCCACGCTTTTGTTATTTGCATGGCTATGCAAGATGTTGTGGCGATGAGATAAGACATGAAACCTGTTGTGTCTCCAACTAATCGGTAAAAAGTAGAGGCTCAAAAAACCTGTGATATCATCCATCCCAGTTCTTAGGGCTGAATTGTATATTACTGTTATATATCTGACTTCTTGAACCTCATCAAAAACTTGTGATACCAAACCATTAGACCCGAGCTCTCAAGCCATACGGGCATAAATCAGAATGTAAAATGAGGAGGGCACTTCTCGCACTACTATGATTGATAAAGAGACCCGGAAGAAACTGAAACAGATTAAAAAAGAGATAAGCCAACTGAAAGAGCAAA
>MAXP01000093.1 GCA_001751085.1 Desulfobacterales bacterium C00003060
GGTCGGAGCTGTGATGGCAGGGTTTGGCGAGGTCTCACACTGCTACGAGCGCGTGAGATACCCGGAATGGGATTACAACCTGTACGCGATGATCCATGCCCATACAAGAGAAGAATGCGAGCACACTGCTCACGATATCTCGCGGGCTACTGGCATATCTGATTATATGCTTTTGTTCAGCGAAAAAGAGTTTAAGAAGACTGGCGTGCGGATATGACCGCACTTATATTGTGGATTGTGGTTGCAGGCGATAGAGTGCGGAGACACAGCTAATCAGTAAAAAAAGACGAGTCATCCCTTATCAAATAAAATAAGGGATTGCCAATTGCCCGCTCCATCGCCATTACATTTCATCCCACATTCCCGCGCCACATCCGTTGCTCCACCAACCCCCTTCGATATTAATTTCCACGGTGTAAACTTGATCACCTAATGTGACATTGTAGACATTGCAGGCGCCATCGGATTCTACAAGCTCCCACATACCCAGTCCGCTCCGATGTGTTCCAGAAAACGTTACACTGTCATCACTGCAGAAAGTCAGGTTGTCATTGATCCAGGTACTATTGCTCTTGTAGTAGCATCCACCTGTCGCCCTTATCGGATATCGCACGAATCCATCCCTATATTCTGACGCAATCGGCAAACTTGGATCGCCCACGACCCATGATATAACTTCGCAGTCATTCGGAATGACGTTGCTAATGTTATACTGAACCGCGAAGTCCGCCACATTCCCTGAAAGATCGAATAAGAGGTACGCATTTACTGTGTCGCCATCCGACAGTTTATGCACCGGCTTCATTGGCTTTATGTCAGTGTGTGGCGTTGTTTGGTATCTTCTACCGCGTTCGTCCGCTATCCACCAATCATCTAGTCCGGTCTCAATCTCATAGTCATCGGTCATATTGATCGTCACATAGAGTTTGATGTGTCTCACATTTACTTCCGGGGTCCAATCGGTGCCTTCCTTATAACAATGCTCATTCTTGACCATCGTGCAGGTCACACTCAGTCCGGAGCAGTCCACAGTCTTATTCATCTCGACTGTTATGTCCGAATCCTCCTGCTCTACCGGTGTCGCCTCTGCTCCTGGTTCCGGCTCAAGCGATAGCATCGCTCTCACCGCTGACTCATTGATTAACTCTTCACTATCGTTGAGCCTATCACCGACATTGGATAGGGTCGTGTTCGTATCATTGCTTCGTTCACCGCCTGTCACATTCCCTGCATCGTTCGCACCATTATCGGTGCATCCCGAGATCGCTACAATCACAAGCAATACCGCCGCAAACGCTATTATTCTTTTCATTATTTCCACCTTATCACGTTACTATCTCACCTGTATACCATGCATTATTGATAAATACAGGCATGTTTCCGCTTATCATATAGAATGTGACACTCAATCGCAAACTCCATGTTTGCATCTGACCATTTCCTTATGAGCGTCGCTGAACTGTGCTTTGTATGCGCCATACATCGCCTGCTCTTCTTCGTTCAGTGCCCTTGCTTCGCTCACCACAGCAAGAATTATGTATGCCTCTTCGTCAGACGGCTGCGGATCGATCTCCAACAAATTAGTGAGTTCGACCTCGGGAAGTTGCACCTCTTCAAGCACGCTGCCATGACCGCCACACTGCTCGAAGATATACTGGGCTTCTTCTTCAGACTCGTCTCCAGACCTTATTCCAGACTGAAGTAATCTCCTGAGAGTCGTGTCCACCACGTTGGGATCACCGAAATACACGACCTCCGGAGGATCAACCATGTAATTGACTGAATACCCTGCCGATCCTTCTACATACTCGCCATCGACCGTTGTTCCGTTCGTCATATTCATCTCAAAACCAAACGTGATATTTCCTGACGCCTCGTCAGCCTCCGCCGTCTCAACAACCTCGATCCCCTCTACTGTGTCTGTCACGTTCGTCACGTTATCTGCTATTACTGCATTAGTCTCGACTCCCTCATCGACACATCCTGACATCGCTGCCGCAACCAGCAGCACTATCATCAATACATATATTTTTTTCATTGCACTCACCTCATATCAATCTCACACACGCCAGCCGAGTCTGCCATCTCTGGATAATTCGGGGTTGGACTGTATGTCTCGGTCACCAGACAAATGCACAAATACCATCTGTCCGATCGTCTATACTGTGCGCTCTAATGCAACATATAACCACCGTATACTCATCAAAATACCCAACGATATGATCACCAGCCGCCAATCCGACACTCCGAAGTTTGGCACCGGCGCGACCAACACAGACTCCATGTCCGTTGGAACCTGTACACGTTCAACGAACTCCCGCAGTATGTGCTGGCGGCGGAAGCAGTGGTTCTATGAACTTCCATTCTTCGCCTGTTAGTTGCTAAAATCGCATGTTATCCCCTTGATTGGTGTTGTTTTGGTTATGGGGGTGGTGTGGGGTTTTGAAACGAGTTCAAGTACTGGTAATCACAGATACCTTCCCCGCGCCTCGATCTCGCGCACACGTGTAAGCACCTGATCGGCATCCGAA
>MAXP01000094.1:0-527 GCA_001751085.1 Desulfobacterales bacterium C00003060
TGTGCCGAACGGTGAGGCTTACACGAGGGAGGAGACCATGGCAGAGGAACAAAAGGATTTCATAATAAAAGACAAACGCATATTTTTCCAGGAAACAGGAGAGCCCAGGAAACAGGAATCCCGGGAAGCCGAAGATGAAAAGGGTACAGGAAAGGAGGCAGCATACGAGGCTGAGCCGTCAACAGGCGAGAAGGCCCCGCCGCTCCCTGAAGTCAGTTTTTCTAGCTTTATTTTTTCTCTCAGTTCTTCAGCCCTTCTTCATTTTGGTGAGATACCAGACCCGATAGGTGGCAAAAAGGAGAAGAATCTTCCCATGGCAAAACATAGCATTGATGTGCTGAGCATGGTGGAAGAGAAGACAAGGGGAAACCTGACCCCTGATGAGGAGCAGCTTATCAAGAACATTCTGTACGATTTAAGGATGCGCTATGTGAAAGAGACCCATTAAGACGTCGGGCAGACCTTGTCAAGTGGTTGGATTGATTATTTGACGATGTCAGTAGTAATGTTGTTGGGGGTGTATCGCG
>MAXP01000094.1:610-12181 GCA_001751085.1 Desulfobacterales bacterium C00003060
CCTGGCGCCTTCCCATTATATTGGTGGTAATGGTTTCCATAGTGGCAGGCACCTTCTTGGCCGCGGGTTTCAACATCACCCAAGGCACCTCGGCTTCGAATCCATCTTCAACCGTGATGGTTCCCGCCAGTTTTACGGATGTAGCCAAGATGGTGAGTGCTGCCGTTGTAAATATTCGAGCTGAAAAGACCGTCAAAGGCGGCGGGCCGGTCTTGAGACATTTTCAAAACCCATTTGGAGACAAAGATCCTTTTCATGATTTTTTCGAAAGATTCTTTGGAGATACACCACGACGTGATCATAAGCAACGAAGCCTTGGTTCGGGTTTTTTCATAAACAAAGACGGCTATATCGTAACCAACAATCACGTTATTGAGGATGCCGACAAGATCAAGGTCAAATTGAAAAACGGCAAGGAGTATGATGCCAAGATTGTTGGGCGAGATGCCAAGACCGAAATTGCCTTGATCAAGGTTGACTCCCGGCGAGACTTCCCGACCGTGAAGTTAGGTGACTCGGATGACTTGGAAATTGGGGAGTGGGTTCTGGCTATCGGGAGTCCCTTTGGCCTGGAACACACGGTGACAGCCGGTATCGTAAGCGCCAAGGGTCGCGTAATCGGCTCAGGCCCGTATGATGATTTTATCCAGACCGATGCCTCCATCAATCCTGGAAACAGTGGGGGGCCGCTCATCAACATGAAAGGAAAGGTGGTAGGCATAAACACTGCTATTTTTTCCAGAAGCGGAGGAAATATCGGGATAGGGTTTGCCATTCCGATCAACCTGGCCAGCGGGATCATTAAGCAACTCAAGGCCTCTGGGACAGTTACGCGAGGCTGGCTTGGTGTCAGCATCCAGGACCTGACTCCCGAACTTGGCGAGTACTATGGTGTGAAAGATGGCAAGGGTGCTCTGGTGGGGGAAGTCTTCAAGGGAGACCCGGCTGACATTGCCGGGATAAAGCCAAAGGATGTGATTATTGAGGTGGACGGCGACAAGGTGGAGGATAGCCGGGATCTATCCCAAAAAATTGCGGAGATCCCGGTGGAAGAGAAGATTGCCATTAAGGTCGTAAGGGCTGGAAAGGAACGCACTTTTCAGGCAAACATTACCAAACGCACGGAGAGCAAAGAAGGCATTGCCTTGAAACGACCTGTCGAAGAGACCGAATTTGGAATGGCAGTGTCCGCCCTGACAACAGAGCTTGCCAGGCGACTCAACACATCAGAAACCGAAGGCGTCGTCGTGGTGACTGTGGAGGAGGGCGGGCCGGCTGACCAAGCCGATCTCCAAGAAGGGGATATCATCCTGGAAATAGACCACAAGCCTGTAAGGACCCTTGAAGATTATCATTCACAGATCAAGAAAGTGAAAAAAGGCGAGGCAATCCCGCTCCTTGTTAAGAGGAGAAATGGTTTCTTGGCTCTGAACATAACCAAGTAGGTTGGCCGGTTGAGTTGATTCCGAAAGTGCGACCCCCCTTAATGGGCAAACGGGCTAAACCGGCTAAGCAATGAGTATGAACAGACTCGTCATACGATCGCCCGCCAAGATTAACCTCTTTCTTAAGGTGGTTGGGAAACGGCCGGATGGATACCATGAAATAATAACCCTTCTGTCGCAGATTGGTCTGGTTGATACTGTTGCACTGGCCTTTGATAGACCCTCGATAAGCGTCGACTGCTCTCACCCCGGGGTACCAGAAAACAGAGACAACTTGGCATATCGGGCAGCTTCGCTTTTTTTTGATGCCCTGTCAATAAACGATGGGGTGGCTATCTTCATTGACAAGGTAATACCTGTGGCTGCAGGCCTTGGTGGGGGAAGCAGCAATGCTGCAGCAGTGTTGACGGGGCTGAACCAGCACTATGGATTTCCTTTTACCCATGTGGAACTCAAAAAGATTGCGCTTAGGGTTGGGGCTGATGTCCCCTTTTTCTTGTTTGGGCGCCCGGCAGTTGCCCGAGGCATTGGCGATGATTTGGATGTGTATGAAGATCTGCCCCCGCTGTTTGTGGTCTTGGTGTGCCCCCGATTTGAGGTGCCTACGGTCTGGGTTTACAAGAACTTAAGATTAAGATTGACAAACAGTGAAACAGAATTTAGAATTCCGAATATCAGGCAGGATTTCTCGCGTGTTGGGAGCTTTTTGTTTAATGACTTAGAGCAAGTAACCATCGGGAGATTTCCAGAGATAGAAACCATCAAGAAGGCCCTCCTCAATCTCGGTGCAGAAGCTGCTCTCATGTCCGGGAGCGGGCCAAGTGTGTTTGGCCTGTTCGAGGATGCGCAACAGGCCACCAAGGCGATTCACAGCATAAGACGTCGGGGAAGATGGAAAACATTTCTGGTGAGGTTTTTGCTTCGCTGATGAAGGTGTTGGGGTGTCGTCAAGTGGTAAGACACAGGATTTTGGTTCCTGCATTCGGAGGTTCGAAT
Organism: Desulfobacterales bacterium C00003060; assembly: GCA_001751085.1. Lineage (GTDB taxonomy): Bacteria > Desulfobacterota > Desulfobacteria > Desulfobacterales. Next base: position 3,052 of record MAXP01000094.1, read on the forward strand.
CCTCCCACCCCAGCCATTTTCACCAAGTCTGCGGTTGGATTTCTTTTTGTTGATTCCGGAAGTTGTTGAGGAGTCAGCTTCAATCAAGAACAGTATTTCCATTATCGTTGCAGTGACCTATGAATGAGCTCATCCTTTTTGCTGGAAATTCTAATCTTGAATTAGCTCAGGCTATTTGCCGTGATATCGGTATTAGTTTGGGGGACGCCGAAGTAAAGACGTTTAGTGATGGTGAAATTCAGGTTGTCATAAATGAAACCGTGCGAGGCAAGGACGTTTTTGTTTTTCAGTCCACATGCGCCCCCGTAAATGACCATTTGGTGGAACTGCTGCTGATGATAGATGCGTTCAAGCGCGCGTCCGCGCAAAGAATCACAGCAGTCGTTCCATACTACGGCTATGCCAGGCAGGACAAAAAGGTGGTACCCCGTGCCCCTATTAGTGCAAGGCTGGTGGCTGACTTGCTTACGGCAGCAGGCGCTAACCGCGTGATCACCATGGATCTCCATGCCGGCCAGCTCCAGGGCTTTTTCAATATTCCCGTGGATAACCTATTTGCAGCCCCAGTCCTTTTGGAATATATCAAAGAGAATTTTGAAAACGATACGGTTATTGTTTCACCGGATGCAGGTGGCGTGGAAAGGGCCCGGGCCTTCGCCAAGCGCCTTGACACCCAACTGGCGATTATTGATAAACGACGCACAGAACCCAACATGGCCCAAGCCATGAATGTTGTGGGTGATGTTGAAGCAAAGACAACCGTTATCTTAGATGATATGGTGGACACTGCAGGGACGCTCACCCAAGCAGCTATGGCCTTGAAAGAGCACGGGGCCGTAGGTGTTCATGCTTGCTGCTCTCATGCCGTCCTGTCAGGCCCTGCCATAGAGCGGATTAGTGATTCGGAGATTGAAACCCTTGTTGTTACCGACACTATCCCTTTGAATGAAAAGGCGAAGGTTTGTGACAAGGTCCGTGTATTGTCTGTTTCCAGGCTTTTGGCACAGGCGATACAGCGCTCCCACACCGGCAGTTCGGTCAGCTCCCTGTTTGTATAGGCGCGTTTTGTAGATTGTTCTGTTGCGCCGGATAACGGAAAGAGAGAAAGTGGAAAACATAACAGGAATTAGGAAATCAAGGAGGAAGCTCATTGGAAATCTGTGATTTTGAAACCGTTCAACGAATTGGCTCTGGAAAGGGCCATGCACGGGCACTCAGACGGCAAGGCCTTGTCCCAGCAGTCCTGTACGGCCCCAATAGACAGTCCATGTCCCTTACTATATCCTCACTTGATTTGGATAGAATCTCCAAGGAGAGCGGAACTGAAGGGGCAATTCTAAACCTCATAATCAAGAACGGCGACACCCAGAACACTACAGCTATTGTTAAAGAGGTGCAGGCCTGTCCTGTGACCGGAAAATATCTTCATATCGATTTCCGCGAAATATCCTTGAATGAGGAGATTGTGGTTAATGTGCCGGTCAAGGTCACTGGAAAGTCAAAAGGGGTTGAGCGTGGAGGCTTTCTTCAGGTTGTTCGTTATGAACTCAAGATATCCAGTCTTCCCGCAGACATACCAGATGAGATCCAAATTGATGTGACAGACCTCGACATCGGGGACTCCATTCACATAGAAGACCTTGTCCTGGGAGATAGGATCAGGCTGTTAGCTGACGATGTACTTACTGTGGTCACGGTTGTTGCCCCCTCTTTAAAGGAAGAAGAAATTCCTGAAGAGAAAGAAGAAGCAGAGGAACCTGGAGAGTCCGAAGCAGGGGAAGCCGAACCCACAGAAAAGGGTTCCTAACGTCACGGAAGTCGTGCAATTTGAACCGCAAAAGGGAGCGCATTCCCCGCGAAGCTTGCCCTCCGGGGCGTAGGCAGGCCCTATGGGCCGGAGGCTGGGGGGAGCTTCAGTGGTTACAAATAGTTATAGAATTCCCAAGAGCACAACTACAATCCTCATAAACCCATCCCTCCAGGGGCGAATCTTCATCATTCTGGCGCCTTTCCTTTCACATCTGGCGGATTCCAATAGTCCCTCTGAGCGCAGGCCTACGGCTTCCTGCACGACTCCATCACGTAGACCAATGGGGGGCACAGGCCCTCGATTTCAAGGATTTCGATGCAAGAACACAGGTTTCAACTAATCGTGGGCCTTGGAAACCCTGGGCAGGCATACAGGCTGAGCAGGCATAATGTGGGGTTTATGGTCGTGGATCGACTGGCCTGCAGGCATCGTGTATTGCTGGAAAAACGTAAGTTTGACTGCATTTTTGGTCGTGGCAGACTGGATGGACACCCAGTGATCCTTGCAAAGCCTATGACCTTTATGAACTTGAGTGGCCTGGCAGTTCGGGACATGGCTCATTATTTCAACTTGGACTCACATAACCTGTTGGTGATTCATGACGACATTGACCTTGTTTTTGGAAAGATAAAAATCAAGCATAAGGGGGGGGATGGAGGACATAAAGGCATAAGATCCGTAATAGAAGCATTTGGCAACCGCGCATTTGCCCGTGTTCGTGTGGGCATTGGCCGTCCGGACACAGGGCAAGATGTGAGGAAATATGTGCTAAACAGATTTGATGCCCGACAGGAGGCAGTCCTGGATGAAGTAATCACAGTTGCGCAAGATGCTGTAGTGACAATTCTGTTGAAAGGCTTAACAGAGGGAATGAACCGTTTTAGTGGGAAGGAAATACATAGCAACCCCATAGGGGCTGTTGGGAGATTACCCTGATTTTTTGAGAAGTTACCTGTGCCTCGAATCTGGTTACTTGGCACCATTGAAGGTAAGGTGGAATAACACGGGTCAATACTTTGCTTTTAGGTTGATTATTGCGTACAAAGATGATATACATTTTAAATACATAGTTCAAAGGTGATATTTTGCAGTAGATAGGGGTTTTCTGGATGTTCAATGTTGGAGACTTAGCAGTTTATCCGGCTCATGGTGTCGGGCGTATCGAGGCGATTGAGACGCGAGAAATCTCAGGGGAAAAGCAGGATTTTTATATCATGAAGATCCTCGAAAGCAATATGATCATCATGATACCTGTGAACAACGTAGAGTCTGTGGGTCTGCGGGATATCATCGACGAGGAGGAGGTTGCAAGAGTCTATGAAATCATGAAACTGCGGGACATTCCAGCGGACAATCAGACTTGGAACCGGCGTTACCGTGACTACATGGAAAAAATTAAGACCGGATCAGTTTACGAGGTAGCTGAAGTTCTTAGGGATCTTTACCTGATGAGGGTGGAGAAAGAACTCTCTTTCGGTGAACGCAAGATGCTTGACACTGCAGAAACCCTCCTGCTGAAAGAACTCTCCATTGCTAAGAAAACCGATGAAGATGCTATTATGTCCGACATAAAGATAATGTTTAACATCGAATAATCAGGAGGCGTGTCTGTTCATATTATTACCGCAACCAAGTCAGATGCCGGTTACCGCCTCGATACAGTTGTTACCGCGCACATATCCTGCCTTTCCCGTTCCCGTACGAGCCAGCTAATTCGTGCCGGTCACATCACAGTCAATGGTCTTATCAAAAAAACCAGATATCTAACCAAGCTGGGAGATGTTATCCGGTGTGAAATCCCCCCTCCAAAGCCCATCACATGTAGGCCGGAGGCGATCCCCCTATCTGTTTTGTACGAAGATCGGGACGTGATCGTGTTGAATAAACAACCCGGCATTGTGGTTCATCCTGGGGCTGGACACAAGACAGGGACAGTCGTAAATGCGTTGCTCTTTCACTGCCCGGATCTTGAAGGCGTAGGCGGTGAGGTGCGTCCCGGCATTGTGCATCGACTTGACAAAGACACCTCCGGAAGCATGGTCGTAGCAAAGAACGCCTTTGCCCACGAAAGCCTAAGCCGCCAATTCAAGATGCGTAAGATTGGTAAAGTGTACCAGGCTCTGGTCTATGGCGAGGTAAAGATACCGGCAGGGGTCATCGACCTTCCCATAGGGCGTCATCCAACACATCGAAAGAAGATGTCCACAAAGAGCAGTCGGAGTCGGCCTACTGAGACCCGATGGAAGATCAAGGAAGTGTTTCCCGGTGTAACTCTCCTTGAAATCGATCTGAGGACCGGACGGACACACCAGGTTCGCGTCCACTGCGAGGCCATTGGCCATCCCGTAGTGGGAGACGCCTCATACGGGGGTAAGGGGAGACGGAAAGAGCCTCCTTCCAGGGAAACGCAAGTGGTTGTTGGGGCTGTGTGCAGGCAAATGCTCCATGCCTGGCAGCTTACACTCACACATCCCCGAACAGGCAAATTGATGTGTTTTGAATCCCCACTTGCCAAGGATATGGCCTCTGTATTGGAAGCCCTCCGTACCCTGCAAACGTGAAAAAATGCGACGTGTGCGGTTAGCCCGTGTCTATTGCCTGGGGTTTGGTGAGGGAGTTGTCACCACCTCCTCCGAAAAACATTTATGATTCGACCAAAAAATGCTGTCAGTATGACCAATGCCAGAACAAGGCCTATGGGGAGGGCAATCAAGATGCTTACCTTTAAGGCAAAAATCAGAAGGGGAATCAGGATGAATATGACTGACAGTATTAAGATAATTGCACAGCATCCCGTCAGGAAGTCCGTCCCAAACTGGTGTTTATGAGTTCCATTATTTTTTCTTTCCATAGTATTTCCCATATGCAAGTAACACAGCTCGCCACCAACGACGATGTAATCATTCATCTTTCAATTTGGAGTGCTGTCCAAATCCTTTTAGCATCGATCATGCCACTGCGGAGGATCTTCGGGGGGGTAACGGTCACATCTACCACCGTGGACTCCTTTTTCTCCCCAAGCGTTCCTGCATCCAAGACCAAATCGACCTGATCCGTGATTTGGTGGTCCATCTGTGTCACTGCAGTACACCCGCCTTTTCCAGAAAGATTGGCGCTCGTCCCTGTGATGGGACCTCCCACGGCCTTAACCAGGCTACAGGCCACGGGGTGGGCCGCAAGGCGTATGCCGATCTGTTCGGTGTCACCAGTGAGCTCGCATGGAAGGAGATCTGCAGCATGAAAGACCAGTGTCAGTTCCCCCGGCCAAAAGGCTTCAATTAAGAGTGTTGCTGTCTTTGGAATCGATCGGACCAGGGGCGCAAGCTCGGCCATACCGGCAATAAGGATAAGAAGGGGCTTTTTTAGATCACGATTCTTGATTCTAAAGACTTTAGCCAAAGTCTCTGCATTAAAGGCATCTGTCCCAAGGCCGTAAAAGCTGCTCGTGGGAAAAACCACAAGACCGCCCTTTTTGACTAATGCAGCAGCCTTGCCGATTATGCCCCGATTAGGAGATTTTGGATGCACAGAAAGGATTTTGCAGTCCTTCATTGTTTCGTGATTCGTCAAGGGAAACAGACCAAACGGTCAAACAGGTTTTGAGAGAAATTGCTGGGGGACAGGCTTTGTGAAATGTAATGTCTGAAGATTTGGGACCTGTGCGATTGCCCTCAGTGCCCCTGCTCACATATTCATTCGCAAAGATTCGGCCTTTTGTGCCACCTCGGCAGCCATTCCCTCTTTTAATTGATTCAACCTGCCTTCGATTACAGGGTCACTGGTAGCCAGGATTTGCGCGGCCAATATGGCGGCGTTCTTTGCCCCGGCAGCTCCTATGGCCATTGTGGCCACAGGCACGCCAGCGGGCATCTGGGCTGTGGCGAGCAGCGCGTCCAGGCCTCTTAGGGAGGAGGAATCGAGAGGAACGCCAATTACAGGGAGTGTGGTCAGCGCTGCAACGAATCCGGCCAGATGTGCTGCAGCGCCTGCCCCTGCAATGATCACCCTGAGTCCCCTGGTACGTGCGGAACGTGCATATTCGGCCGTCCTTTCCGGACTGCGGTGGGCGGAAGAAACGGTCATATCAAAGGGGATGTTGAGCTGTTCCAAGATTGATACGGCCTTTTCCATGCTTCCCCAGTCCGAATCGCTGCCCATGACGATGCCAACAACCGGAGGCTTGTCTTGATCTCCTAATGATTTCATACTTCACTCCGTTATTCTGCGGCGTAAGCCGCAATTCGAATATCCGCAATCCTACAATGCTATAGTATGGCGAAATCTTAGGCAATTCGCGTCGTTGTTGTTGTGATCCAGGAAAGCGAGCTTCTTTATGTTGCGATAGGCCTTTTCCCTGGCTCCTTCGAGAGTTGCGTCTCCAGCCACCACGTGCAGGACTCTGCCTCCATGGGTAACCAGGCCTTTTTGTGGATCTTCGTCAACGCCGGCGAAATAGATGGCAATACCCCTTTCTATCTTGTCCAGGCCAATGATCTTATGACCTTTCCCATAACGGCCGGGGTATCCTTTGTTCCATCCCCTGGAGGCCTTTGACCGACCCCCCATGGCAATGACGTCCACGTAGTGCTGATTATTCCACACCTGCTTTATCTTGTCCAAAGTTCCTTCCCATACTGCCGTTCCTATTTCAAAGAGGTCCGTACTCAATTTCCGGGCCAACACCTCCCATTCAGGGTCTCCGTGTCTCACATTGATTTCAAAGATTTCAAGGTTGTTATAAGGGTCCAAATTCAGGCCGAAGTAAAGAACCCCTTTGTATTGCCAGCCCAAATGGTTATAGATCTCATTCACTGTTGGATTGACGACTTCTTTTATGGTTCTGTTGATCAACCATGGGCTGACGAGATTGTGAGGGCAATAACATCCTGTGCCACCAGTATTGGGATTCCTGCCAAATTGCTCCATCGCCTCTTTGTCATCCGGATCAAATGCACGCTTATAATCCTGGGCAAACATCTTGAGGGGCAGCACGTGTTCACCGTCAAGATAAGCAAAAAAGGAAATTTCCGTTCCGTACTTTCTTTCCTCAATAACCACCCTGTTGCCGGATTCTCCGAAGGCTTTTTCGATCATGATCTTGTCAATGGCAAGGATAGCATCGGAAACATCGTCGCAGACGATAGCACCCTTTCCGGCGGCAAGGCCATTCGTCTTGACCACCACCTGGTAGCCGATATTGTGGACATATCTCTTCGCCTTTTCCGGGTCGTGAAAGACCTGATACTCTGGTTTGGGAGCCCCTATTCGTCGCAAAAGATCGTCAGTATATGCCCGGTCACTTTCTATCCTTACATATTCCTTCCTGGGCCCGATGGTTCGTATTCCCCTGCCATTCAAAACATTGATAAGCCCCTGTTCGAGAGGATTTTCAGATCCCACATCAACTAGATCAACACGTTGTTTTGCACAAAAGTCCGCGACTTCGCCAAAGTCTTTCAAATGGACAAGCTCTATGAGCTTTCTGTCTTTATGACCCTTCTGTGTTCGCAGGATCCCTGGATTTCCTGGTGAAAAATAGACCTTGTCGACGTGCTGACTGTTTCCGTATTCGTCAGCAAGGCANNTTTCTTGGCATCCTTCAAGATAAGCATCTCTTCCGTTTACGGGTTTTTCGTTATTAGTGGTAACCGGCAAATGAAGCATGCCGTTTTATGCACGGCTTCCGATTCGTTGCTTGTACAATAGAAGGGCAAATGATTTCAAGGCGAAATTATCCCATCACGACACAAATTCCATGCCGGCTGCCACCGGCAGAAGTTTACCTTAACAGGACAGATAAGGCCATCCGGCCACAGGGCGGGGATTCGATTTGCGGGCCTACGTATCTGAAATCTGATTGGGACATCTATCTATCTTAGATTTTGGCTTGACTTAGCGAGAATAATTGGTATACTTAAAAGCTTATTATCCCCAGTAGCTCAGTTGGCAGAGCAGATGGCTGTTAACCATCGGGTCCGCGGTTCGAGTCCGTGCTGGGGAGCCAAAATACCATCCGCTTAATTCAGCGGTTTTTAGTAAACGCGAGACCCCGTGGGTTGATCCCCTCGGGGTTTTGTCGTTTCTGCCGAATCCTCGCGTACTTACGCCGCCTCGCACATCCTTCCCCATTCTCCGTTTTGGCGCTCTCCGCCTGGGGCTCAAGTGCAACCGTGGGGGTTCAACCCCGCTCACCGAAAATGTCCTTTCCGGATTCTCCCATTACCAAAGCTTTCACCCCACCTAAAAACCTACTTCCGTCAATCAACCACTTGGAAGGCTTTCATCCGAACAGATCAAGTCTCTACAGACGGGTTCTCGTACCGGTTCACGCCAGAGAGAGCATCGTCGTGGCTTGGCTCTGTATCGGAGATCGGCTTCTTGAAAACCGGATATCCCCAACCGGCAATTCCCATTGGCCATCACCGAGTCAATCGGTTTAAGTCGGTAACACCCCTAATACAATCGGAAATATCGCTTGACAATAGGCTTTTGTTTGATATATTTTATCTTTGTTTGTCCCGGTTTGTCTGGATGATGAACCCGTAAATCAGGGCCATGACAAACCTAACCATGAACCAATAGAAGAAGGCCATTGTGAGACGACCTATGAGGCCAAGCATAAGTGGAGACGAATGATGGAAGATCGATGGCTCTCCGTAGACGATATTGCGGCTTATCTCGGCATAAAGCGGGATACCGTTTATAGATGGACAAGTGAAAGAAATATGCCTGGGCATAAGATCGGCCGCCTGTGGAAATTTCAGAAGGAAGAGATCGATGAATGGGTGAAGTCAGGTGGGGCCGACGAAAAAAAGGCTGGGCAATAGAAGATGACTGTACTGCTTGATAACAAAGGCCAGGGAAAAGTGAAGTTGTCTGGATGCGACAAATGAGCAAGACAAACAATGGTGAGGATTTCAAAGAATGACCACACCTTACCATGCCAGTTTCTTTGCGAACGAATTGACTCGTCAGGGTGGTGAGGGTGTGGAGCGTCTCTCCAGGTCTCTCTTCGATGCCTGCGTTGACCTGAATCCCCACCAGATTGAGGCTGCACTCTTCGCGTTGCGGTCACCCATTTCCAAGGGCGTACTGCTAGCTGACGAGGTCGGTCTCGGAAAAACCATCGAAGCGGGGCTGGCCATCTGCCAGAGCTGGGCGGAACGACACAGGTGCGTCCTTGTTATCTGCCCGGCATCACTGAGAAAACAGTGGGCGCTGGAGCTTGAGGAGAAGTTTCACCTGTCCACCTTAGTCCTCGACGCCAAAACCTACCGGGAGCAGATACGGGATGGAAACCCCAATCCCTTCACGAACGAC
>MAXP01000095.1 GCA_001751085.1 Desulfobacterales bacterium C00003060
AAATCATTGATTCTGACAATTTCATGCCCCATTTTTCAGTGTCAATGATTTCAATAGGTTACGAGAACTCATTACTGACCAGTTGAGAAGAGTACTTATGGCTTCTGGCATCACATGGCGAAAAACCAGGCGCTTGCAAAGTAAGACAGGGCTGTGGTCCCTAACCTGCATTGCTTTGTAGGGACTACCACATTATTGAGAAGTTGCCGGGCTTTTTGAGAAGTTGCGGCGTGGCCGCCACGTCATAACCATATAAACGCCTATCCCGGCAATCATGACCGGGAACAGGATAAATACAAAAAGCTTGACTGGGTTCTTGCTGATGATCAGCCTGACCCCCGGTTTTTGGGCCCTGTGATCCCCGTTTTTCATCCCTTTGGGCGGTGTAAAGCGTTTTAGGGTCACCTGGATGTCGTTGCAGGTAAACGGCCTCAGGAAATAGGCCCTTCCCCGGGTCACTGCGCTTCCGTTCAGGGTCAGCGCCACCTCGCAGAAATTGGCTTCCGGATGAAAGGCGCCGGGGGTGCGTTCTTTTGGCGGTTGATAGAGGAGCTTCATATCATCTTCAAAATGAATATCCTTGACGGTCACCGCATATCCCTCCGGAAGTGTGAAGGCTTGACCCTCTTGCAATGTGACGTTTTCATATCGATAGCCGAGCACGAAACTCCCGAAGTGACCTAATGCCACGAGACCAAAAACAACATGGATGACCAGCATAACGAGTTTGGGCGTTACCAGTTTATTCCGGATGGTCTTCAGGATCTTTGTCCAGGAGCAGAAAACCAGATTGATTCCGAGAACGACCATTATGGAACAAAGCCCCGTAAACCAGAGCTTCAGCAAAAATGAGAGCCTGCCGGGTGGAGAGAACCATCCAGGGACCAGGTGGCTGTTCATCACCTTGAATCCATGGCTGAAGGTGTCTGACTCTGCCAGGAGAACCCCCCAGGTGAACCACAGCATCAGCACAGCGAGAATGGCCGTCGTGAACTGCATGGATGACAACTGATCGAAGATTTTTTTCATGACAATCCCTTGATGATCTTCACGGTGAGCATCAGGATGGGTGTCATGACCGCGATAACCGATCGGATGTCATCTGATCTGGGATTCTTGCCAGGGATATGGAAGGCAAACATCAGGCAGAGGATGATCAATGTCGACTGAAAAAACGAGGCGCTCCAGTGCCAGAAATCTCCCCATCCATTTTGACACCAGATAATGCCGGAGTATTCTGCACAGAGAAAAACGAATGCGCTCAGAAGCAGAAAATTACGGCCCTGCTTAAACATCAGGTTACTAATCCGGTTACGGCCTGGTTCCAGCCTGAACCGGATGAAGTGGGCCGCTGAAAAGAGTGCGAATGAGAGCGCAAGGCACCGGAACCCGTGAAACAGGACCACCCAGAGATAGGTGTGATGGTACCGGTAAGGGGGCGGCTCTTTGGGAAAGAAAAGGGTGATGCCAAAGAGGAGAAGGACCTCTATCCAGACCCAGGTCCTGACGTTGAGCCTTCTTTTTTCGATCTGGCAACAGAAGGAACCGAGTATTCCCAGGAGGAATGTCACGAACAACAGGCCTCCGAAAATCTCGAAGACAGGCGGCTGGCCGGACACGATCGAGATACCCGCCAGAAGCGATCCATTAAACGCCAGGGCCATAACGGACAGGAAACGGGAAAGGCCATTCCATCTCAAGATACAGGTGAAGAGTGTCAATGCATAGAGAAGATAAGCGGCGATATACCCTGTCATAATCAGACTTTTCATCTCGGATGAGCAACTCTGTGTTTAAGACCCCCGGTCCGGGCCCGTTACGGTTTACATTGAAAGGAGATCGAGGAGAGAGACACAGGCACCTTCAATGTCGGCATTGGTTAGTATGAGGTGTCCAATATGCATATTGGTCGTATTTGTCAAGACAATTTGCGATACCGCTCGACCAATACCTAATAATAACCACTAATAACCCTTGATGACAGGGGATAGCTGTTGTTGAAAACAGGGGCCACAGCCTGTTCTCTTGTGGTGCCTGAAAAGGGGTGTTTCCGGAACATGCGGCGGCAGGGAAGCGGCAGGCCAGATCATGACGAAACCGGGATGGTCTGAATGGAAAAACAGTCGCACCCGGTCGGGCCGGGGAGTGGAAAGCTCCCCTGAAATGTCAAGATTTGTATTGTATAACTGGGGCCAAATGATTATGCTCCGGTTGTCATCACTCGAAAGGGATTAAGGGGGTCTGGCGTTGACCCCAGGCGTTCATGCGCGTGTCCGTGATTCAATCGTTTCTGGAGTAATGGACGTAGAATTCTATTTCGAATTAGAGCGATAGGTGTGAAGCCGGGGGAAGCTTTCAAGTGACGGAAGGAGTTTTTCCATGTCACGATCTATTCCAAAAATCAAAATCCTGGTCCTTATCACCCTCTGTCTGCAGTTCAGCCTGTCACAGAGGCTGCTGGCTGAGCAGACGGCACGCCCTGATACACCCCTCACCTTGCATGAAGCCATCAAGATTGGGCTGGCCAACAACCCGGAAATAACTGCAGTACACTCCCAGGTAGATGCCTCACAGGCCCGCGTATCACGGGCTCGCTCCGGATTATTCCCGCAGGTGGATATAAGCGAATCCTTCAATCGAACCAATAACCCGAT
>MAXP01000096.1 GCA_001751085.1 Desulfobacterales bacterium C00003060
TTGCAAGCCTGAGCAACGCGGCTATTGATGTTCATGGCCGGCGAAAAAGTGTCATTTGTGGCCTTTCGAGGTATATATAGCGGTCACATTTTGGACAATCCAATCCACAGTATGCGATCATGATATTAGCTGCTTTCTTTTGATAATGTGATTTCTCTTTCTTCCGTATAATGCCACCATTTTTGAGGTGGGGCACCTTCCATAAACCTTACTGCTGAGATAAATACGTCCATAAGGCAAGGGTCAATGTTTTTTCCTGTGATATTGCATAATTCCTTGTACATTGAATATGGATTTCGACCAATTAGCTCAAATGGTTTACTGATGCCTATTATGTTTAGATATCGGATTGTTGCGGGACCAACATTTGGAATGTTGATGAAATCATGTACGTCAGTCCTTGTTTTCATTTTGTCTCGCTCTGCTGAGTTTATATGGGTATGTGCTGCCCAGAAAAGAGCTTCGCTTGGCCATAGTTTTTGCTATTGTTGCGGAATCAGAAATTATCATCGTTGTCAAGTTCCACGAACAATAAGTCCAACTCTAACCGCACAGGCCGAAAATTATTGAAAGCTCGCAAAGCTCATCACGAAGATGGTGAAAGAACTGGCTTTGTCAAATGGGTAGGTCCGACTCCGTCTTTTTTTTGGATTTCTACAACAAGAAATATGGAAAACCAGGTTGTAACCTAAACGGCTCATCGCCGCCCATTAAGCGACTCGCAGCGCGAGCCGCTTAATGGGACTGTCGGGAGATTACCCGGACTTTTTGAGAAGTTAGGATTTTGAGACCTGCAATTATGGGGCTTAATCAAACAAGATGCGTGCAATATCGTTGTAGAATATGTAGATCATAAGCAGAATCAAAGCAAAGATGCCAACTTGGTGGGCCACTTCCCGTACCTTTAAGTTCACGGGCCTGCGGCTTATGGCTTCGATGAAAAAGAACAAAAGGTGTCCTCCATCCAGGACCGGGATGGGCAACAGGTTGATAATACCTAAGTTGACACTCAAAAGCGCTATAAAAAAGATTAAATTGATGATACCGGCTTCAGCCTGTTGTCCTGCCAACTGGGCAATCATGATAGGACCTCCCAGGGTCTTGGCCGAAATCGTACCGGCAATAATTTTTCCAATGGCCAGTACCGTGAATTTGGCAATCCGCCATGTCTCCAACACCCCGTGGGCCGCGGACTGAAAAGGATTGAGTCGCTTTGTGGTAACTGCCCCGGAAGGCGATATTCCTATAACATATTTTTCAACCTTTTCTCCAAACAGGTTCTGGGAAGAAGCCAGCTTCGGGACCACTTTTAGCAGTACAGTACTGTTGTTTCGCAATACCTCAACACCGAGGGAATGACCACTACTTTGCCTGATCAAGTCTGCCATCTCGTCCCAGCGGGTCACCGGTTTGCCGTCAATAGATACAATACGGTCCCCTTTACGAATGCCTCCTTCATAAGCAGGCATTTCCTTTTGAATTTCCCCCACCTCTGGCTTTATGATCGGTAGGCCTGAGACCTGAAAGAATACAGAAAAGATTACTACGGACAGCAGCAGATTGAATACCGGACCTGCCAGGACGATTAGGGTTCGCTTGAAAAGGCCCTTATGTGAAAAAGAGAAAGGGAGGAGGGACTTATCCACTTCAGCATTCGGCGCTTCCCCGACCATTTTCACATATCCGCCAAGGGGAATTGCTGAGATCCTGTACTCGGTCATCCCGATCTTTTTGCCAACGATTTTGGGACCAAATCCTAGGGAGAACTTTTCCACCCCGACACCCATCAACTTTGCCAACAGGAAGTGACCAAACTCATGCACGAAGACCAGGACACCAAGTACAATGGCAAACGAAATAATGCTGGTGCTCATAAACACTCCTCAGCAGTGCGGCGCGCCCAAGCCGAGGCACACAGGATATCCGAAAGCCCCGGGCTGGAAACGGGTTTGTGTTTACTCATCACCTCTTGAACCACTTCCCCAATACGCCTAAACCCGATGCGACGGCTCAGGAAGGCATCCACTACCATTTCATTCGCTGCGCTTAACACCGCAGGCATGGTTTTTCCGATCCCACAGGCCTCAAGGGCCAAAGTGAGACAGGGGAACTTTTCTATGTTCGGCTTCTGAAAGGTAAGAGAAGCAATATCAACAAAATCGAGGGAAGGCAGCCCGAGGGGAAGTCTCTTGGGATAGGACAGGGCATAAGCAATCGGCACCCTCATGTCAGGCAAGCCGAGTTGGGCTATCACAGAACCATCCCGATAGACCACCATTGAATGTATCACGCTTTCGGGATGAATTACTACTTCGATAAGCTCCAAAGACACATCAAAAAGCCATTTTGCTTCAATAACCTCAAGTCCCTTGTTCATCAGTGTGGCGGAGTCTATCGTTATCTTTGGTCCCATCTTCCATGTAGGATGACAAAGGGCCATCTCTGGGGTGATCCGGTCAAGATCTTCTATGGGTTTACCTGAAAAGGGCCCACCAGAGGCGGTAAGAATTATCCTCTTAAGGTCTTGCCTGTCGTGCCCGGCAAGGCACTGAAAAATGGCGCTATGCTCGCTGTCTACGGGTATAATAGGAACCCCTTTTTTTCGAGCGGTGCCCATAACGAGTTCCCCTGCCATCACAAGGCTCTCCTTGTTGGCAAGGGCCACGGGCTTGCCGGCCTCAATTGCAGCTATGGTTGGAAGTAGACCAGCGGAGCCCACCATGGCCGAAACCACAAGATCAGCCGAAGTCAGTGTGGCGGCAGCTCTATACCCATCCGAACCGTGCAAGATATTTACACGGTTTGCGCCCATGACCGTCTTTTTGAGCTGGTGGGCAAGATTCTCATCCAGTACAACCGCTACCTCGGGGGTAAATCGCATTATCTGCTCAGCCAAGAGATCTACATTTTGCCCTGCTGCCAAGGCCGCAACCGAGAATCGTTCTGGGAACTGCTCCACGACACGCAAGACATTCTTGCCTACTGAACCTGTTGACCCAAATATGGAAAGACGTTTCATTTGACTGACAATCTTACAAGGTATAGGTTTTGAGATAATAGAGCCCTGGTGTGGCAAAGAGTAAGGCATCGATTCGGTCAAGGATCCCTCCATGTCCTGGCATGATCCTCCCGGAGTCCTTCAGACCGACTGAGCGTTTCAGCATCGATTCAACCAGATCACCTGTCTGTCCCAGGACGCCCATGACCAGAATCAAAGCGATCCAGCAGCCCCAGCCATACTCCGGAAAGCAGCACTCCTTAAATATGACACCCACAAAGAGGTTAGCACCCAATCCGCCTAAAGCTCCCTCCACAGTCTTACCAGGACTTATGCTTGGCGAAAGTTTGTGCCGGCCAAAGGCCCGTCCAACATAAAAAGCAGTTGTGTCTCCGGCGAATATTACCGTCATGAGGAGGAATATCCACGTCACCCCTTGATTCCAATCCCGGATCAGTATCAAGTGGCCCAGGAAGAAGGGGATATAGATAAGGCCCGTGACCTGCTTGTATAGTATTTCCGGCACTGAATTCTGTGTACCGAATCGTGCCAGGCAAATTATGGCTGAGCCGAGGAAGGCCAGGGCCAGGACGCCAAGGGTCATCCCCATGCCGTCTGTGTAAAAGGAGGCTACCAGGGCCAAGCCAAGGGCCAACCCGGTTGCTTTGATGGTTATCGTCTCCTTGGACAGGACCAGGGCGTAGTATTCTGACAAGCTCACAGTTGCTGTTAAACCCACAATCAGGGCAAAACAGGTTTGTTCCCCCTTCGCTATCAAGAAGACCAACAGTGGGCCAGCCACCAATGCTGTGAGCCATCGTTTTAAATGTGAAGACATTGAACTTTGTTCGCTCACAACTTGAGTATTCGAGTGCTGGAAAGAAGGGTTTGGCACGTCGCGCCCATAGCCCAGACCTGGATTGGTGCCCTGGTAGTCCGCCGGAGGCACCGAAAAAGGGAGAAATCTCTTAGGTTGATATTGTTTGTTTTCAGATCAAGATTTCTCACATTCGTTCGAAATAACAACATGGGATGTTACGGGTTTTCAGAAATACTGCCCGCGAGGCGCCTTCTTGATCTGGTTTTCTGTCATCCCAAATCGACGTTCACGCTTCTGGTAATCATGCAGGATCCGAATCAGTTCCTCCCTCCTAAAAGCCGGCCAAAGGGTTTTGGTGACATAAATCTCTGTGTAGGCAATCTGCCACAGTAGGAAGTTGCTCACTCTCATCTCGCCGCTGGTTCGAATCAGGAGATCCGGGTTCGGCATTCCTTGCGTATATAGATAATTCGAAAAAAGTGTCTTTGTTATCTTCTCGGGTTGAAGACGGCCGGCTTGAACCTCGGCTGCGATCTTCCGAGCCGCTGCAACAATCTCATCCTGTCCCCCGTAACTCAAGGCCAGGTTGAGTATCATTCCCTTGTTTTTTCGGGTCATATCCATGGTATTCCGGAGTACCCTCACAACATCATCCGGAAGCCTTTCGATCTGACCAATAGCGTTGAGGCGGATGCCGTTTTCCATCATTTCCGCCAGTTCTGACCTAAGAAACCCTTTTAATAGACTCATGAGAGCCGAGATTTCCAGCGGAGGCCGTTGCCAGTTTTCGGTTGAAAACGCATAAAGGGTCAGAAACTCTATCCCGATCTCACGGCAGGCTCGCACAATGACACGGACCGATTCAGCACCCTCCCTGTGACCTCTGATCCGGTTCAGGGAACGCTTTTTGGCCCAACGGCCGTTACCATCCATGATGATGGCGATATGTCGGGGAAGAGAGTCAGGTTGTAAGGAAGGAACATCAGAATTCAAGGATTTCTTTCTCTTTTTCCTGGAGGGTCTGGTCAACTAACTTAATGAAATCGTTTGTGATGTTTTGCACCTTGTCCTGAGCCCTATAGAAATCATCCTCTGAAATCTCACCATCCTTCTTCAGACCCTTGAGGAACTCATTAGTGTCACGGCGGATATTGCGGATTGACACCTTGTGCCCCTCAGCTATCTTGCCGACCACCCTGACAAGCTCTCTCCGCCGCTCTTCAGTAAGCGGCGGCATGGGAACGCGGATGACCTTTCCGTCATTCATTGGGGTAAGGCCAAGCTCTGATTTGAGAATTTCCTTTTCGATCTCTCCAATGACCGACTGATCCCATGGTTGAATAATGATGAGCCTACTCTCAGGAATGGACAAGGAGGCTACTTGGTTTAAAGGGGTAAGTGTCCCATAATAGCTTACTTTTATACCTTCAAATAGTGCAATAGAAGCTCGACCGGTGCGGATCCTCTTAAATTCATTCTTCAAGGCATCAATCGTCCTGCCCATCGCTTCCTGCGCATCATCATGAACTGAATCAATCATCCTCTGACGCCCCCCTTACCCGGGTTCCAACATGTTCTCCGCAAACAACTCGTCTAAGGTTTCCTCTTACTTTGAGGTTGAAGACAACTACAGAAAGCCCGTTATCCATTGCCAGGGAAATGGCTGTCGAATCCATGATTCTCAGTTGCCGTTTGAGGATTTCAAGATACGTAACATTATCCATCTTTTTTGCACTGGCATCTAATGCGGGGTCTGCATCATAAATGCCGTCAACCTTGGTGGCCTTAAGAAGCACTTCTGCATCAATTTCCTGGGCCCTGAGGGCTGCAGCCGTGTCAGTTGTAAAATATGGGTTGCCGGTTCCGGCAGCAAGGATAACTACCCGACCCTTCTCCAGGTGCCTGATAGCTCGCCTCAAGATATACGGTTCAGCAACGGCGCACATCTCAATAGCCGTCTGGACCCTGGTTTGAACACCCCTTTTTTCAAGAGCGTCCTGGAGGGCGATACTATTGATGACAGTGGCTAACATGCCGATATGATCTGCCGATGTGCGGTGCATCCCGTAGGAAGCGGCCGCCACGCCGCGAAAGATGTTCCCGCCACCAATAATCAGGGCCATTTGGGTCCCGAGATCGTACACAGATCGGACCTCGCAGGCAACATAGTCAATCATCTCAGGGCTTATGCCAAAACCTTGATCACCGATCAATACCTCACCACTGAGTTTTACCAGGATTCTTTTGTATTTTGCAGTCGGCATATTACTAATTGGTCATTAGGGTCACAAGTGACGAATGATAAATGACTTCTACTTTTCTCCTAACTGATAACGCACAAATTGTCTCACCGTGACGTTCTCCCCTATCTTTGTAACCAGATCATGAATCAAGCCCTGTATTGTGATGTCCGGATCCTTGATATACTGTTGATCAAGAAGACATGAGTCCTTATAGAACTTCTCCATTTTGCCCTGGACGATCTGAGCCACTATGTTTTCCGGTTTTCCCATTCCTGTGGCTTGTGCGCGGTAGATCTCTTCTTCTCGCTGTAAAACCTCCTCCGGGATATCCTCTCTGCGGACGCCAAGTGGTTTGGTTGCCGCAATGTGCATGGCCAAGTTCTTGGCAAAGGTGTTGAATTCCTCAGTCTTAGCCACAAAATCTGTTTCGCAGTTCACTTCCACAAGGACACCTATCTTGCCACCAGTGTGGATATACGAATGTATCAAGCCCTCGGAGGTTTCCCGCCCCGCCCGTTTTAGGGCCAGGGCCAGTCCCTTCTTGCGCAAAAAATCGACCGCTTTTTCCATGTCTCCGCCCGCTTCCTCCAGGGCTTCTTTGCAATCCTTTACCCCCGCATTTGTCCTTGTGCGTAGTTCCTTAATCATTTGAGTATTGATTCCTGCCATTTACAACACCTCTCGTTCTTGCTGATTACCAGCATCTTCATTGGTTTTATCAGATGCTGGGGTTTCTCTCTTAATGATTTCAACAACCGGACCCTCTGAACCATTAGCGATGACGATCCTTTCGCCAGCCTCAACCGGAGCGATTGCTTCTACAGACCCTGCTTCTGTTTCCACAATCTCCTTGTCCACCTCTGCCTGAAGGCGCTCTTCGTGACGCTCACGACCCTCGATGCAAGCATCCGCTATTCGCGAAGTGATGAGTCGGATAGCCCTTATGGCGTCGTCATTGCCGGGGATAATATAGTCTATTTCGTCCGGATTACAGTTGCTGTCCACAATAGCCACAATAGGTATGCCAAGCCGCTTTGCTTCTCGAACGGCAATGTTTTCTTTTCTTGGATCTACAATGAATAAGGCCTTGGGCAGCCTTTCCATCTCACGTATCCCCCCAAGGTTATTTTCAAGTTTTGCCCTTTCTTTGTCCAGTTTCAGTATCTCTTTCTTGGGAAAGCGCTTGACGCTCCCATCGGCAAAGATGCCTGTGAGATGCTTGAGTCTTTCGATTCCCTTTTTTATGGTCTGAAAATTAGTGAGCATCCCTCCAAGCCAGCGATTATGCACATAGAACATTTGGCACCGGTTGGCCTCTTCATAAATAGACTCTCGGGCCTGTTTCTTGGTTCCGACAAAGAGAACCGTTTCGCCTTTTTCAACTGTGTTCACAATAAACCCATAGGCTGTTTTGAACATCCTGACGGTCTGTTGCAGATCGATGATATAGATCCCGTTGCGGGCACCGAAGATGTAGCGTTTCATCTTGGGGTTCCACCGTCTGGTCTGGTGACCAAAATGGACACCTGCCTCCAGCAATTGTTTCATCGTAACGTAAGACATACTTCCCTCCATCGTTTTCGGTTTTTCCTCCGCTCTTATCTTCCCCCCTGTCCTCTTCTTGTTAACTCCATCGTCGAAGCACCGGAAAGAGGGTCCAAGAACGTGTGAATTTCTAAAACAAATTTTGATAACATACCGCCTCTTAGTTTGCAACATTTTTTGTAAGCGTTCACCGGGTAAGGAATACCGTTGCGGCAGGAAAAGCATAGGGCATGGAGCAGAGGGCATAGCGCGTTTTTTTTGATCTTGCTCTATGCCCTATGCGCTTTACTCCATGTGGCACATACAGGCATTGGATGCCGAAGAGAAGCGATTTTCCTTACCCAAGAGGCTGAAGTATTACCGTTTGTCTTCTGTTTGATTGCCCCTTACCTTTGCCTTCACCACCCTGTCTTGGCCGCTGTAGTCCTTGATGACGGCCCAATCACTGTACGCTCCGGAGCCCGCAATCAGCTTGTCGACCGCCGGCCATTCGTCGTAACCAATCTCAAAAATGAGCCATCCCTCCGGAACCATATGATCTGATGCCTGTTTCACGATGAGTCTAATTGCCTCCAATCCGTCGGAGCCTCCCTCAAGTGCCTCCCGCGGCTCATATCGAGAAATTTCCGGCGGAAGCACGTCAAGCTCATGGCTCGAAATGTAAGGGGGATTAGAGACAATTACGTCAAGGCAGCGTCCGCTCTTACGGACTGGGTCAAACCAGTTACCGTGCAAAAACGTGATTGTTTTGTGGAGTTGGTATGTTCGAGCGTTATCTTGGGCCACGGCCAGGGCCTTTTTCGAGCGGTCAACTGCATAAAAGCTGTGGCCCGGTCGTTCGGAGGCTATTGCAAGGACGATAGCCCCTGAGCCGGTCCCAAGGTCCAGAGTTCTTAAAGGTATTGATCCTGGCTCCGGAGGTATGATAGCGAGGGCAGCCTCCACAAGGGTCTCGGTTTCAGGTCTAGGTATCATGACATCGGATGTCACCCTCAGTTCCATAGACCAGAACTCTTT
Organism: Desulfobacterales bacterium C00003060; assembly: GCA_001751085.1. Lineage (GTDB taxonomy): Bacteria > Desulfobacterota > Desulfobacteria > Desulfobacterales. Next base: position 8,624 of record MAXP01000096.1, read on the forward strand.
TTTGCCAACAATATATGCAACCGGCTCCCTTTGAATACGTCTCTTTATGAATCCCTTGAAGGTCTCAAGCTCCTGGAGTTCGAGGTGACGATCATACTGGACATAGAGATCCACCCGCCTGAGGCCCAAGGTATAAGCCAAGAGCACTTCGGCGGCAAGGCGTGGCTGCTCAACTTGGTGGGATTTGAAATAGCCTGCGGTCCACTTGAGGAGTCTCAGGATGGTCCATGTCTCATGCAGCATCCGTGGACTCTGCCTCAACTTGCTGAATGGCAAGAGATTGATGGTGGGTTATAAGGGCATCAATGATTTCTCCGATATTGCCCTGGAGAATACCTTCCAGTCTGTACAGCGTAAGACCAATACGGTGGTCTGTGACACGGCCCTGAGGGAAGTTGTATGTCCTGATGCGCTCACTACGATCCCCGCTTCCCACTTGACTCCTGCGATCTGCAGAGATTCTTTCGTTCTGTTCGGAAACCATCTTGTCATATAAGCGAGCACGGAGTACTTTCAGCGCCTTGGCCCTGTTTTTGTGCTGTGACTTCTCATCCTGGCAGGTCACCACTAGCCCTGTGGGAAGATGGGTAATACGTATAGCCGAGTCTGTTGTGTTAACGCTCTGCCCCCCTGGACCGGTAGAGCGAAATACATCAACTCTAATGTCGTCGGGACTAATCTGTACATCGACCTCTTCCGCTTCAGGCAAAACAGCTACCGTCACGGCTGAGGTGTGGATCCTGCCTTGCGATTCCGTGACCGGCACACGTTGGACCCTGTGGATGCCGCTTCCGTATTTCAGGCGACTGTAAGCCCCTTTGCCCTGCACTAAGGCGATGATCTCCTTGAGGCCGCCAACGCCCGTCACATGCTGGCTCAAGACCTCCACTTTCCAACCAAGACTTTCGGCATATTTGCTGTACATATGAAAAAGATCTGCAGCAAAGAGCCCAGCCTCTTCACCACCCGTACCGGCTCTTATCTCCAGGATGATATTCTTATCATCGTTAGGATTCTTAGGTATGAGGAGCAACTTCAAGTCCTGCTCAAGTTTTTTCGAGCGTTCGTTAAGGTGCTGAAGATCTTCTCTTGCCAGTTCCTTGATATCCTCGTCGCTGTCCTTCAAAAGGTCCTTGGATTCTTCGATATGTTTGGTCACCTGTCTGTACTCACGATAGACCAAAACGATCTTGCTCAAGTCCGCATGTTCCTTTGAGTATTTCCTGTAGGCTTCCTGATTTTTTGTCAGATCGGGGTCGCTCAAGATCTTTTCGACCTTTTGAAACCGCTCCTCTACACCTGATAGTTTGTCAAACATTGTCCTAAACTCTGATTCTTGAGCCGAGCAGCCAGAGGCGGATATATTGTTCCTTATTCATCGGATTAGTCCATTAGTACTGACCCTTACCCTTTTGCCGCTCCTTTATTCTTCTCCTCAAACTTGGCATATTTTCTCCGGAATCGCTCAATGCGACCGGCTGTATCAACAAGTTTCTGTTTGCCGGTAAAAAAGGGGTGACATTTGGAACAAATTTCAGTTCTGATATCCTGTTTGGTGGACCCTACTTCCACGACATTGCCACATGCACAGCGAATCGTAGTTTGAAAATATTCAGGGTGTATGTCATTCTTCATGTCAAGCCTCCGCGGGTCGTTGTTTTTGTTAACCGTTATTGGTTATTAGGCAATCGTCATTCGTAGAAGAATATGAATGCGCACTATTCGTCTACTATCATATACTTCAGTTCACTTTAGACACTCTCTTTTCATCTTTAGGAAACTAACTGTTCATCGAATCCAAAAAGTCTTTATTATCTTCAGTCCCTTTCATTTTTTCAAGCAAGAACTCCATACTGTCTACGGGATTCAGGGTTGCGAGCAGTTTTCTCAATATCCATACCCGGTTCAATACGTCCGGCTCAAGCAGTAGTTCCTCTTTCCGCGTGCCAGACCGATTGATGTCGATGGCAGGAAAGGTGCGCTTGTCTGATAGCTTTCTATCCAATTGCAACTCCAAGTTGCCGGTTCCCTTGAACTCTTCAAAGATGACTTCATCCATTCGACTTCCGGTATCAATGAGGGCTGTGGCAATAATTGTGAGGCTTCCCCCCTCCTCAATATTACGGGCAGCACCAAAAAAGCGTTTTGGACGATGCAGTGCATTAGAATCGACCCCACCTGAGAGTATCTTGCCGCTCGGAGGGACGACCGTGTTGTAAGCACGGGCAAGCCGGGTTATGCTGTCCAAGAGAATAACCACATCTCGTTGATGCTCCACCAAGCGTTTTGCCTTTTCAAGCACCATTTCTGCCACCTGGACATGCCTTTGAGGGGGCTCATCAAAGGTAGAGCTGATCACTTCGGCATCCACCGAACGCTCCATGTCGGTTACCTCTTCAGGTCGCTCGTCAATGAGTAAAACAATTAGCTTAACATCTTTGTGGTTGGCATTCAAGCTGTTGGCGACGTCTTGGAGTAACATGGTCTTGCCTGTCCTCGGTGCCGAGACGATCAGGCCCCTCTGTCCAAACCCAATGGGTGTCAACAGATCCATAATCCGCATACAATAGTTGTCCGAGTCCCTTTCAAGGATAACCCTTCTGTCAGGATACAGGGGAGTCAGATTATCAAAGAGGATCTTGTCCCGTGATTTGTCGGGGTCCTCATAGTTGACCGCTTCCACCTTCAGCAGTGCAAAATACCGCTCACTATCCTTGGGCGGTCGAATCTGTCCCGACACTGTGTCACCAGTACGAAGGCTAAAACGCCGGATCTGGGAAGGCGAAATGTAAATGTCGTCGGGGCCAGGCAGATAGCTGTAATCGGGAGCCCTCAGAAAGCCGAAGCCGTCTGGCAGTATTTCAAGTACGCCTTCACCATAAATGAGACCGTTCTTCTCCGTCTGAGCTTGCAAAAGGGCAAAAATCAACTCCTGCTTTCGCATTCCAGACGAACCTTCAATGTTAAAATCCTTGGCCAATTTTGTCAATTGGCCGACCTTCTTGGCCTTTAGCTCTAATAGATTCATTGAATCATCTTCCCTCAAAGTGGTTACATATAATGCTAAAACAATAAACTCTTAAGGCCTTATGGAGAAGCCGCTTAAACCCTACGATTAATCATGCCCATATGAACTCAGTGGCTTCGCCACAATTGGTGTGTGAGAACGTCGAAAATCCGCGTCTATAGGATTTCGGCATGCCCTGGCGCTCGCTTCATATATGCAGCCACAGAGCCTATCGGCCAGGTCTGGGCCAGGGATTGGGGAGTT
>MAXP01000097.1 GCA_001751085.1 Desulfobacterales bacterium C00003060
CTTTGTTGTTTGAAGAATATCCGGTAAATTTTGTGGATATTCAATATTGAGTTGATTGAGCATATCTCACCTCCGAGCCATTAAGATTAACCTTAATCCATAATAGCAAATAAACTGGTTCTAACGGATTCTGTGGGTAGCTAACATATTGATTTATAAGAACAAATAATGTTTCAGTAATTCAATTTATTGGGGTTATACTATAGATAAGTTGTCATGAAAGCATCTATAGTTTCAGATTTAAGCCTGCCTCCCACGAGATTTTTTGAGGAAAACTAACGAAAATCAGGCACCTTAGGGTTGGAATATGGGTTATCAAGTAAACAAATCGGTTCCTCAGAAGCTCTGTTCAGATAGCGTGGATGCTCTCTCATTCCCCTGCTTTATTGTATATTCTCAATAAGTTGGGGTAGATTGCATTTTGCGACTATTCACTGGATTCCTGCTTTCGCAGGAATGACGGGCAGTTACATCCAAACGTCATTCCGGCGAAAGCCGGAATCCAGACATCTTACCCTGAGTTGTTGAGAGGTTACGCTTTATTACCGCAACTTGTTGAAATTATTACCCCACAGAATCCGTTAGAATCAGAAAATATTTTTGCAAAATTGATACATTTGCAATTATATCAATATATTACAAATGTATCAATTCTGGAGTGGGAAACATGGGATGTAATGCTACTCTATTTCTAAAACAATCGATTTTATGTGTCGGCGTGTCCATGGCATGATGATCATCATCATCATCAACCTTTGTGGTGAACTCCTTTTCTATCCAACCTCTCTGATAAGCGGACCGCTCGTTCCTGCTCGCTCTCGCTACGCTCGTCAGCTTATCGAACTGCGAGATGAGCTGCAGGTTCGTCGCATAATCGCACCGGGGCAAAGCCGAGAGCGAGTATTATACGACGGTTCTGCAGCTCCATTGAGGGTTAGGCCGCGCGCAGCGCCGACTGACTCTCGATGGCATGGCGCCTCGATTGTTGGCCATCGGTTGTCGTCTTTACACCCAGATCAGCAACTTGGCACCGACGAGGGCCAGAAAAACCCCAACAAAGATGCGGAAGAACTGCTGAGGCACTCTGTCCAGAAACCTTTTCGCAAAATAGGCGCCGACGAAGGAGACCGGAATGCTGAGGATGAGTGCGAGCAGGACGTCTTGCTGTAATCGGGTGCCTCCCCAGATGTAGCGTGAGACTCGTGTGACGTCGATGAACAGGGCAATCAGGCCGGAGGTGAATATGTACACATCCTTGGGGAGATTGAAGGCCATCAGGAAGGCGCCACGAACTGAGCCCCCGACACCGAACAATCCGGCAAACAGTCCTGACAGCAAACCACCACAAACGGCCGTGCCGTGCGTCTTCGGCAAGGCCCACTCGCTTTTGAGGAACAGGTACACGACGTACAGAATCAGGAAGACTCCGAGAATTCGTTTGAGTGAAAGCGCCTGCACATGCAGGGAAAAAGACGCCCCCAGGAAACTAGCCACAATGCCCGAGATGCCGAAGCCAAAGATCAGTTTCCAATCAAGTCCTTGCCTGAACAGGAGTATCTTCCAGATATCGCCACACAGGTGAATGATGCCGACGAAAAGGAGCGCTATGGGCAGCGGCACGAACAGGACCATGATCGGGATCATGACCGTTGACGTCCCAAATCCAGTTGCTGTCCCGATCCCGGAAGCGACAAGCGTCAACAGACAAAGCAGTATCACTTGTGTCATGCAGTTCTTTCGCCTCTCTGGTAATTCGCGTTACATATGTTTTTCTTGAAAAACAACAGGTTGTAGAGTCTCCGGAACGTCTATGCTTGAGATTGCGATGTGACGAGCGCTCAATAAAACGAGGAAAAGGAGTCAGCCAATAATGGCTGACTCCTTTTTCTCATTACGTTTTTGATTGGTGCCGAGACGCAGAATTGAACTGCGGACACGCGGATTTTCAGTCCGCTGCTCTACCGTCTGAGCTATCTCGGCAGTAAAAAATAAATATTTGAACCATCAGGACTTGTCAAGGTTTTTTTGGGGCACCTCCCACATCTCCAAAGGTGTACTGGAGAATGGCACATCCTGCAACAGCCGCGGTATCCGCCCTTAGGATCCTTGGACCAAGGGAAACACAGGCAAAACCACACTTGAGCGCCAGATTGACCTCCTCGGTCGTGAACCCGCCTTCCGATCCTATGAGGGCCAATACATTGCGGACATTTCCTGCTTCCCCGGGGCAAAACCGGGCTTTGAGCCCTGACTTGCCGTGATGGAAGATAATCTTGATATCGTAGTCCCGGGACGTACCAACAAGATCGTCAAAAAAGACCGGAGACCCAAGACGTGGTATTTGAGATCTGCCGCACTGTTTCAGGGACTCCCGTGCAATCGCTTCCCATCGCTGCTGCTTTTCAGCCCAACGTTCAGGGTCAGGTTTCGGCACGCTCCGTTCGGCCAGAAGTGGAATCAAAGCAAATATGCCCAGTTCAGTCAACTGTCGCACAATACGATCCATTTTTCCGGCCTTGAGCAGGGCTTGTCCTACAGTAATTTCTACACGAGATTCTGAGATCGAAGGAAACCGTTCCAAGACATAGAGGGTTATGGCCTTAGGCAGGCTGTCCATAATTCGGGCACGATATTCTGAGCCCCTGCCATCGAATAGAAAGATCTCGTCACCAGGTCGTAGCCGCAGTACCGTCCGAATATGCCTTACATCGGGTCCTGTCAGGGTTGGCCTGTCAGATAGAATCTTTTCCCTGTCAAGAAAAAAACGTCTCACCTTGATCTTGTACTACTCTGATTAAGCTGTGAGCAACCTCATAAAAGCGCGCAGAAACGTATGTTCTCAAAAAACTCGGGTAATCCCCTTTCGAAGATGAGGCCCTACAAAAACCTTGACATATTGCAAAAGAGAATGATATTTTTCATCAAAATTAACAATTGTCAATATCCTTTGTTGCGTGACATGATAACTCCAAACGTAACCTCCAAACAGAGCCTCCAAGAGGGGTCTCATATGAAGACCGACGAAAAAGGCATAAATGATCGGGAATTCACCGGGGATGCTTCCAGTGGACAAGCCCCGGAAATAGAAGAGATCATTGATCTTGTGGATGAGGTCGTTCCGAATCATGACAGCAGCCAGATAAAACAGGCCACGGAGATAGATCTCCAGACTGAAGACGAAGACTTGATTGAGTTGATAGACACAGTTAAGGAAAACACCTCGGAAACCCTCATTGGTAATACCACTCTTGAATTGGAAGTGGGGGAGCGCCTTGAGCCGGGAGGGCAACACGCCCCTGAAAAGGAAGAACCTATTGGACTGATAGACGAAGATCTCCTTGAAGTCGACTTCGGACAACAACAAGAGGAGGTTGACCCAGGCGATTTGGCTGAAAACCTGGGGCTCTACGATGAGGAGACTGAATTGCCTGAATCATCAGAAGCAGAGACCGGCATGTCCGAAACCGACGAGGATCGCCTGACAGAGATCCTCGGTATTGAGATGCCTGACGAAGACACTGAGATACCTTCTGAAACCCCGGCAAAACAGGCGCCAGAGCCTATAGTTTATTCTGGCTTAGCTATGGAGGAATTGAGTGAGTCTCAGCCTTCTGAAGGTATCCCGGAACCAGGGGTTGGGGCATTGGAGCAGGCGGTGATAGAAAAGCTCACCGATGAGAAGATAGAGGAGATCACCATAGGCGTTGTAAAACAAGCAATAGAGGGGAAAGTTGAGCGCATACTCCTTGAAGCCGCCCAGGCAGCTATTTCCAGGGAGATAGAAAGACTCAAACAAGCCCTTTGAGAACCTATACTCTGCACGGTCACAATTGGAGCTTTGCAATCGTCCATTAAATACGTTCATCTTGGGTCGCCACGGTCCGTTGGAGGTTGGAGGACTACTTCGCTTGAGGTTGGAGGCAAAAGAGATGAGTCTTTTCT
>MAXP01000098.1 GCA_001751085.1 Desulfobacterales bacterium C00003060
GTTCTACACATATCGGATCTTTTATTGAGTTACTAATCGCAATAACATCAGCGATTTTCTCAGGTGGACCGGTGAAACGCAACGTCATGATGATCATTGAAGCCGCTGAAATTACTTATTAAATTGTATTTTCAGGTTACTATTGGAGAGTAATTAAAGAGAGTCGAAATGTCAACCCAAAATTGATCCATCGCGCTAACCTAATATTGACCCACCCTTAGATTGAATAAAATGGCACTATACCTCTATAGATAGATGGAGGTAGCAAAATCCAAAATTTCCTATGCCCAATAAAGATATGCCTCCCTGGTCCCGGTATCTAACACAACATTCCCGGCATGGAATAATTCAAAAGCTCAACATATTGTGATTCTTTTCCCCTGTTTTTCCCTTGACACACAAGGTTAATTTTTCTATATTTTTTTTTGAATAATCAAGTTCTTATCAAGATCAACTCAGTTGAAAGGAATAATACGATGCAATCATTAGTGCGTTATGTCGGTGTTTTAATTATAGCCGCGGTTTTTCTGAGTGGCTGTTCCAATTTCGGTAAGCTGTCTGCAGGTGGGGTCGAAATGGCGCAAACCCCGATAACAGAAAACCCCAGTGGCAAAACCTATCCGGGCAAGTTTATCTGGCATGATCTGCTAACACCGGATTCCCTGTCGGCAGGGAAGTTTTACGAGAAGCTGTTTGGCTGGCAGATTGATTATCAGGGACAATACGCGGTAGTGCGTAATGGCGACAAGCTTATTGCAGGGATACTGCAGGTGGAGCCATCAGGTGACCGTACCCGGGAAGGGGTCTGGATACCCTCAGTGTCCGTGGCCGATGTGGATGCAACGGCCAGCCTGGCAAAGGCCAACGGCGGAAAAGTATTGAACGGTCCGGTTGATATGGGTCAACGCGGTCGGGCTGCCCTGATCAGTGATCCACAACGGGCAGACCTGGTGTTACTCAGCGCAAAGGGAGGAGATCCAGCCGATGCCGAGGCAGCCATCGGTGATTGGCTGTGGGATGAGATTTGGACTGACGACCCGGATAACACCGAGGATTTCTATGCATCCGTGTTGGGATATGATGAGATAGCTTTGGGAAACGAATATGATGTCTTCAAGTACAAAGGAAAATGGCGTGCTGGTATCCGTCATTTGCGGGATGATAATGAGCACATGCTCTGGGTTCCGGTTGTCCGGGTAGCTGATCCTGAGGCGATTGCGCAGCGCGTGAGAGAATTAGGCGGTGTCGTATGGGTTGCACCTGATGAGGCGCCGAGTAAAGGCGATACCGCATTGATTGGCGATACCACCGGTGCATTGTTGTTGATACAGCGATGGCCTCCGCAGGCATCGAAGGGGGGGCTTTGATCATGAAACAATTAATCAGGCTATTCGTGATTCTTCTGGCACTCCCCTGTGTCCTGCTTCTGACAGGTTGTAGTGGTTCCGGGTATAGTTCAGTTCATTACGGTGTGTATGGCAGCTACGGGTATCCGCACTATGGGTACGGCTATGGCGGTTGTTGTTACGATCATCCGGATCGGCCCGACAGGCCGGATCGTCCCGACAGACCGGATCGGCCTGATAGGCCGGATCGTCCCGACAGGCCGGAACGACCAGGTCTTAAGCCCAAACCGGGTGGACCAAGCATTCAGCCTTCGTCCAGACATAGATCATCGGCAGGCATGGGTCGTCCCGCCAGAATGCCGAGAGGCCGTCGCCGATAGATTTGGGCTAAATGTATCCCCGCTAAAGACAGGATCTTCGACCGGCCCTTAGGACAGGTAAGAGGATCTACCTCATAAATCTTTTGAATCAATCTTACCCAATTTTCTCTGTGCTCTTTGGTTGTTCCGTCCGGTTCGAGGATGGAGGGTATCAGGTCGTCCTGATCTTGTTTTTTGAGCTTGCCCCGCGCCATCCCGCAAGATACGAGACTGTAATATCCATAGTAATCCCCCCATCTATATGTGTTAGATCTTGGTCTATTGGATAAACCAAATTCGGTTTGCACTCATTTTTAGCCAATCTAACCGAGTTTTCAAGACCGTGGCACCTATTTTGTTGGATACAGTCGGAGGTTTATGATATGGTTGAAAAAACTACTGATGTTTCAAGATTAATACGAGTATCTTTTGCATCCCAAATCGATGAAACCACTTAATATTTTTAAGAATTTTGTCATTTTTAGTATTATTGCTGCGGCATCTTTATGGCCGGGAGCAGACATATTGGCGCAGGATAAGAATCCGGCTCCTAAGCGGGTTTTGGCCATATTTGTATTCAAAAAGGGTATGCCCGGGCCATATCGCATTGAAGAAAGCCTCCGTGCAGCTTTAGCCTCAGAATCCTCCTTCCCCATCGAACTTGACGTTGAATACGCGGATCAATCGAGATTTCCGGAAAAGACATACCTTTCCAAGATCATTGATCTGTATCAATATAAGTACAGCAAACGAAAAGTGGACCTGGGTCTTGCCATAGGGAACGAATCAGCGGATTTGATGCTCGAACACGGCGAGGCGTTGTTCGGTGACATTCCGGTGGTATTGATCACCGCTGATCGAAAAAACCTGCCGCGTAGTCGCTTGAAGCCCAATATGGTATCCGTGGAGATGGGCTTTGATTTCGGAAAAACAGGGTCGCTTATTCAGGATTTACTCCCGAAAACCAAAAATCTCTTTGTTGTTTCAGGTACCTCGCTGACCGATCGAAAATTGAAGGATCTCACTGTTGAGGCCCTGGCTGAATTCGATGGCCGGTTTGCAATCCAATACCTCGATGATCTTTCGCTGGAAGACCTTCTCTTAAAAGTAGCGCGGTTGCCTAAAGATTCTGTAATTTTCTATCTAACATTATTTCGTGATGCTAATGGGCAATCCTTTGTTCCTCGTGATATTGTGGATGAAATTTCAGAAAAAGCCAACGCACCTACATTTGGAATTATGGATCTTTATCTGGGACATGGGATCGTAGGGGGAAACCTGCTTAGCGCCGGAAATCAGGGGAAAAGGTATGCTGAAATCGTTGTAAAAACATTAAAAGGTGAACCCTTAACGAATTCGAAATTCATGGGGAAGGGTAATCAGATGATGTTTGACTGGCGGCAACTCAAACGCTGGTCCATTGACGAAGACAGGCTGCCTGCAGGCAGTATTGTCCGGTACCGTGAACCATCCATCTGGGCGAACCACAAACCGGAAGTAGTTGCCATAATTGCTTTCCTCTTTATCGAGACTTCTCTTATCATTATGCTGTGGATTCAGATAAAAAAGCG
>MAXP01000099.1 GCA_001751085.1 Desulfobacterales bacterium C00003060
AAGCAGTAAACAGTAAGCAGTAAGCAGTAAGCAGTAAGCAGTAAGCAGTAAGCAGTAAGCAGTAGGCAAAATCTAACGAGTAACCAGTAACGAGTAACCAGTAACGAGCAACCAGTAACGAGCAACCAGTAACCAGTAACCAGCAACGAGCAACGAGCAACGAGCAACCAGCAACCAATAACAGTTGACGAATGACAAAATTATTTCTTTTCCCTTTCTTCGTGTTTGTTTTGCTTGTATTGCTTCCTTTGCCCAGTTCACAATACCTGTGTGCTGCTTATGGCAAAGAGATCGTTCTTGCGGAAGTAAATGGCGACACGATTGACGAAGACGCGCTTCAGGAGCGGCTCAAGGCGATTCACAGAAATAAGCCGAAAATTCGGCCTGAGGGCGGTGCGGTTGGCATAAAGATTTCAGACCTTGTCCAAGAGATGATCGATGAGCGACTTGTGATCCAGGATGCCTACAGGCTTGAACTTGACAGGGATCCTGATTTTAAGAAAAAAGTTGAGTCATATGTCACGTCCCGATCCGTTATTCGCTTGAGGCAAGAGGAGGTGATCGAGAAGATCAATATTACCGATGACGAATGCCTTGCTTATTTCAGAAGGCACTATGAGAAGGAGTGCCCGGCCCCTGAAGGAAGATTTGAGAAGTCAAAAAGGCGCATTACGAAGAAGCTGAGAAAGGAAAAAGAAAAAGAGCTGTCCGACAACTTTGTTGCAGGCTTAAGGGCTCAGGCAGATGTCCGGATAGACAAAGAACTGTTTGACTTGCTTGACCCTGAAAGTGATTATGAGGGAAAAAAGACAGTGATCGCACGCGTAAATGGCCACCCAATCCCCCTTGACGATATGCTGCACGATATGAGGCAGACATCTCAGAAAAGGACCAGGATGTTTGCGATATTAAAAAATGATCCCGAGTTAGAGAAAATGCGCAAGGAGTTAAAGCAAGATGTTCTGGATACACTGATTACATATGAACTGGTCGAGCAGGAGGCACTAAAGCGCAATTACGTCAATGACCCTGCGTTTGCAAAAACGATCCAGGAGCGCAAAGACCGACTCCTCATTGATGAATTTAAGGCAAAGATAGTCTATCCGTTGAGCATCCCATCAGAAAAAGATCTGAGGCAATATTACGAAGAACATGTGGATGACTTCAAGAAAGGTTATGAAGTCTGGTTCAGGGAGATGACCTTTTACAATCGAGAAGATGCTGACAAGACCCTGAAAGAGCTAAGGCAGGGTGCAGGGTTTGAGTACCTGGCTGCCAGGGTATCGGTAAGATGGATGCCAAGGCGAAGGGATGTATGGGTCAATGCTGATCGGTTTTCTCCTGTGATGAGAGAGGCGTTGAATCGCTTAAAGGTGGGTGAGATCAGTGATGTTATTGCCGACGGCAAGGAATATAAGATTATAAAATTGAAGGGGAAAAGAGGGGGGGAGCCCATAGAGTTTTCCAGGGTTGTCGAGCATTTGAAAAGGGCGGTAGGTCAGAACAAATTCGGCGACCTCCTCTCTGACTATTTGGCAAGATTAAGGCAAGATTCCAAGATAAAGATCAACAAAAAGGCCCTGAAACGGATACAGAAAGAATACTGGAACAGTTCACCCAAAGAAGCTCAAACCACAGCAGGTTAGCCCATGAAACCAATGAAGCCCCCCGTGTTTTATCTGCTATTGATCGGTATTATCGTTGGCGGCGCTGTTTCTTGCGGGAAGAAGGTGCCCACGCCGCTTGTGAGGAAAAGATGTGTTGAGTGTCATCAAAAAGAGGCCGAGCAGTTCAAGAAGGCAGATGTTGTCCATGGGCCGGTTGATGGTGATGAGTGTGAGTCGTGTCACAGGCCGCACGGGGTGATCGGTGGGGTCTATTTAAAGGTGAGCGAGAATAAGCTGTGCTATACCTGTCACAAGGACTTGGAGACCGTCGTCAACAGAAAACATGTCCATGGCCCGGCAAAAGATGAGAAATGTATAAGCTGCCATGATCCTCACTCATCCATGAACAAGAACCTGTTGAAGGCAAAGGGAAACGATCTTTGCTTTATGTGTCACGATAAAGCACCTTACTGCAGAGCGACAGAACACGCCCCATTATCTGACAAAGGGTGTTTGGTGTGTCATGATCCCCATGGTTCTGATTATGAGAAACTCCTTTTTGATTATAGGGCCGATGCTTGCCGGAAGTGTCACGATCTTGAGAAGTCTGGTTTTGTCAAAGGCCATTCCGGCTACAAGCCGGGTGGCGGCTCCTGTGTGGAGTGTCACACGCCCCATTCTTCTTCAAACACAAAATTGCTTCGAGAATTCATCCATGGGCCCCTTGACAAAAACCAGTGCAGTCTATGCCACCATCCGCCTGAATCAGCACAGGCCTTAAAGGTCAAGCAGGAGGGGTCGGAACTCTGTTACGGCTGCCACGGCGACAGCGAGATGGCTTTTGAGAAGCCCCATATCCATTCCCCGGTTCAAGAAGGTGATTGCCTTGCATGCCACAGCCCCCATGCCACAGATCACACCTGCCAGACTCTTATGTCCGATGGCAAGCTATGCTATACCTGCCACAAAGAAGCAGAGTCATTGTTGGACAAGTCCAATGTGCACAAGCCGATCAAAGAGGGGCGTTGCACTGCCTGCCATGATCCCCATGCATCACAGAACGATTTGGAATTGAAAGATACCGGCAAAGGTCTATGCTTCCGTTGTCACAAAAAAGACGATTTTGTGCGTTCAAATATCCACGAACCTGTTATGAAAGGAGACTGTGTTGTCTGCCACAACCCCCACGCATCAAATAACAAGTTCGAACTGAGGCTTGCTGAGATCGATCAGTGTTACACGTGCCATGAAAAAGAGAAGATGCTGTTTGATCGTGTCAATGTTCATACGCCGATCAGGATCGGCCGGTGTGTGGTTTGCCACAACCCTCATTCAACATCGTATGGGAAGCTATTGATTCAAAGGAAAACCAAGCTTTGTTTTAGCTGCCACGAGGGAATGCTGGATGACATGGAGGGAGGGACGATCCATGAGTCTTTTGTCAAAGGACGATGTTTCACATGCCACGACGAACACGCCAGCGACAACGACTTTCAATTGATCGAAGCTGGAGCAGACAATTGTTATCCATGCCACGGCAGCATCCAGGGTTTGTCTGAGAAAAGCAAATACAATCATGATCCTCTCAAAGAGGGAAAATGCACGGCTTGCCATAATCCACACGGGAGCAAGATAAAAGGGCAATTAAACCGCCCCCTGGGGAGCCTGTGTCTTTCATGTCACGCGGATCTGGCAAGCCACTTTGAAAAGGACGAATTCCAGCACATGCCGGCAAAGGAGGGTATGTGCCTGAAATGTCATCTGCCGCACTATGCAGACACCCAAGGCCTGCTTGCAGGTGCAGGGGCGAGCCTTTGCAGTGGTTGTCATGATCTCGAGGATGGAGACATGGCGGATGCGCACCACGGGATCGCCATAGGTGAGGCTGATTGCACTGGCTGCCATGAGGCACACACGGCGGAAAACGAGGGATTGATTCATAAGGTAATGCACCCTCCGTTTAAAGAGGAAAACTGCAAGGCATGTCATTAACAAGAGTGCCTAAAGCGAACTAAAGTGAGCTAAAATGTGTGAGAGAATCCGTACCTATTATTTGATATTCACCGTGGCATGCCTGATGTGTACGATAACTACTCATGTAGCTGACGCAATGGACACGGCTGTTAGCTTTAAGACATGCCTTAAATGTCATCCTGACATTCAAAAGGAGCTGGCGCAAAAAGGGGCTCACGAGCCTTTTAGAAAGCTTGATTGTTCAAGTTGCCACAATCCGCATGCCACAAAGTACGAAGATCTGGTCAAAGAGGAGACCGGCAAACTGTGCAGGAACTGTCACCAGCGCGAAAAAGGGCTTTTGGCGAAAAAACACAGCCACGTACCTTTTGAGCAAGGAGAGTGCCTGGCCTGCCACAGGCCTCACGCTTCGAAAAACCCGAAGCTTTTGGTGGCAAAAGCAGATCAACTCTGCTTTGGTTGTCATGCAAAAGAGGGGGGCTTCACAAAAAAAACCAAGCACGATCCTGTCAGAAAAGGCCGCTGTTTGAGTTGCCACAGCCCGCATACGTCTGACTATGAGGCCCTGGCAAAAAAAGAACCCAAGAAACTGTGCGTGACGTGCCATTCGATCAAGAACAAAAAAACACAAAAATCGCACCTTGATTATCCTGTGCAGGGTACGGACTGTATGTCGTGTCACAGCCCTCACGGGTCGAACCGCAGGCATCTTGTCAAGGGAACCCTGCATGAGCCCTTTGCCGGGAAGAAATGCACGACCTGTCACAATGGGCTGCGGTCCAAGAATCCTTTAGGTCTCAAGGATAAAGGGGCAACTACTTGTCTTACCTGCCATCCATCCACAGAGGAAGATTTTAAGAAGATAAACAGCCACATAGTAGAAGGTGTGTTTTGCGTGAACTGCCACAGCCCCCATGCCTCGGACGAGAGCCACCTCAAGAAAGGAAAAGAGGGTAAAACATGCGGCCATTGCCATGAGGACACCAAGGAGCACATGAGGGAGAAGAATAATCAGTATAAGCATCCCCTGGTCAAAGAAGGAAAATGCAGTTCGTGTCATACCCCCCACGGGTCTGATTTCAGGCTCTTTTTCGTAGGCGATGAGTTGCCCACTTGCACTGAATGTCATGAGAGGCATGCCAAGTTTACCCACCCCATAGGAAAAGGTGCCATTGATCCAAGGTCAAAGAAGGATATTACCTGCATCACCTGTCACAACTTGATGGGCAGTCCCTATGAGTTCTCATTAAGATTTGATCGGAAAAAACAATTGTGTCTCCAGTGCCACAAGGGGTATTGATTTGTCATTTGTGGCATCCTTCATTCCTCGATTTACACTTTTCAAGGATGCGAAGGGTTTACTGAGCCATAGACGAAGCGAACTGAGTTCCAGATACGTATCGAGGGAGTATTATGTTTAGAAAGATCGATTTTCTTATTCTGTTTTTGTTCTTGTCTCTGATCATACCTGAGGATGCACTTTGTGCGGGAAAAGCCCGCGTAAAACACCTGACATGCATTACCGGCAACCAGGAAATAGGTCAATTTGGCCTGTTGGGTGGCATTTTTTTTGATGAGAGGAAAGATCGATTGTACGTTACGGATTCCACAAACAATCGCATACTCGCCTTTGATGCTGATTTCAAATATATCTCAGAATTTACTCGTGGAGGCGATTTGGTGTCCCCCACCAGCATAGTCAAAGATAGTAAAGGCAGGTTTTTTGTGACTGAGCCCACAAAAGGGCACGTCCTTTTGATTGACATGGCACAAAAATCAATGGAACCGCTCGATTTTTCCGGTATTCCCCGGGCCAACCCCATCTATCCGGGGCATATGGCTGTGGATTCGGCAGATCGACTATACATTGTGGACAAGGCGAACCAGAGGATTGTCGTTTTTGGCCCGAATCTGCAATTTGAGGGAGAAATCCCGGTCAAAGGTGGCCATGGCCTTGAGGATGTAAAGGTAGATGCAGCCGGTCGTATCTATGCGCTAAGCACCGTGGATGGGTCCGTTCGCGTTTATGACCGCCAGGGAAATCTTCTTCTAAGATTTGGGAAAAGGGGCACCGGCAAAGGCGAATTCGATTTCCCCTCAAGCCTTGCTATTGACCGAAAAGGCCTGATCTACGTTGTTGATCAACACAAAAACCAGGTTCTGGTCTTCGACAAGGAGGGCCGGTTTTTGTTTGCTTTCTCCCGGTTGGGCTGGAGAGAAGGACGACTCCATTCGCCGTCGTTTGTGCACATCAGTAAGTCAGGCCAGATCTTTATCGTAGACAGAGAAAACGCCCGCATCAGTATCTTTGAATGGCAATAGCGAGCTCATTTTCCGCAGCTTGCTGCGAAGCAACAAGATCCCCTTCAGCTTGACGATTTCATAGAAACCGCAATTTGCCAACTTCCACAATCACACTATAGGCAACATTAGAATCAGGAGGAATAATTTCGAGGTATAACATCGAAATACACTCAGAGAAAAAGGAGCAGGCTATGGGATGCCCATGAAATTATGATTGTGCGTTGGGCATATTTCATAGTACAAAATGAATGTTTATGCATTTAGGCATCCTTCACGACAAGTCAAAAGTAGTTTACACTTTGTTGATCTTCTGTTTTGGTAATGAAATTTGAAACTTGAAATGTGAAATTGGGAAAAACACAAAGATGTAGATGCGTTACCTAATTTCAAATTTCTAATTTCGACATCGCCATTCAATTCGATAATACACGCTTTTTCGAAAAAAGTGTAAACTGGTCAATGAAGGATGCCTGCATTCAATGCTAATATCAAGAAGAGACTCATTTTCATCATGCCACTTTGCACGCAAGAGGGGTAGGGGCTGGCGCAAGGAGATTTTTCGAGATGATACCGGCGAGTTTTGTTCGGACTGAGGAGGTCATTAGCAATGCAGGATATTCGGGTTCTGATATCAAAACTTGTGAATTTGGTTAAGGGCGACATCTGGAGGATTCACGTCGATAATCTGCCCCGCATAAAAGCTTTTCTTATTAGGCAACTAAGGGTTTTTCTCCTTGTAATACGCAAATCTCGTGAAGACAAATGCCCGTTAAGGGCATCAGGTCTTACTTTCTATTCTTTACTATCTATTGTGCCTGTGGTGACTCTTGCCTTAGGCATAGCCAAGGGTTTTGGTTTTGAGAAACTTGTTGAAAAACAACTCTTGGAAAAATTTTCAAGTCAGGAAGAGGTGGTGATACAAATTATCAATTTTGCACATTCACTCCTTGAAAATACAAGAGGAGGTCTGTTGGCCGGTATAGGTATTGTTGTTCTTTTCTGGGCAGTAATAAAAGTATTGAGCCATATCGAACGTTCATTTGGTGATATCTGGGAAATAAAAAAAACACGAACCTTCGGGAGAAAAGCCAGTGATTACCTTTCTACAGCGCTTATTTGTCCTATTCTAATAATCGTATCCAGCAGCGTTACAGTATTCATAACTACTCGGGTTACGCTCATAGCCGAAAAAGTTGCGCTGTTCGGGATTCTTAGTCCTCTCATATTCTTCACCCTGAAATTATTACCTTATTGCTTGATCTGGATACTATTCAGTTTTATTTATATTCTAATGCCCAACACCAAGGTCAATCTTGGCTCTGGCTTCTTGGCCGGCGTAGTTGCCGGAACAATATACCAGATTGTTCAATGGGCATATATCACCTTTCAAGTTGGCGTAGCGAACTACAATGCCATTTATGGAAGCTTTGCAGTATTGCCTTTGTTCTTGATATGGCTACAGGTAAGTTGGCTGATAGTTCTTTTTGGAGCAGAAATCTCTTTTGCTCATCAGAATGTTGATTCTTATGAATTTGAGCCGGATTGCCTGCGTGTAAGTGCCGCCTACAAGAAACTACTTTCCCTGCAAATATCCCATTTAGTAATAAGGAATTTCTCTAAGGGAGAGAAACCCTTGACTGCTTTGCAGATTTCGCAAACGTCAGGAATTCCTATTCGTCTGGTGGGTCAGATACTCCAGGAGTTAATCGAAAGCGGGATCTTTTCCGGTACGCAGAGTCAAGAGCCTGGAGAATTAGGCTATCTACCTGCCCGTGATATTAGTATTCTTACCATAAAATACATCCTTGAGGCTTTGGAGGACAGAGGGGCCAATAACATGCTTGTCGCACAGACCAAGGAACTCAATGTGTTGTCAGAAGCATTACAAGCGTTTAGGGATGTAATTGGAAGGTGTCCCGCAAACAGGCTTTTAAAGGATATATAGTGGGCCAAATAACATGTGACATCTACGAAAGACCAAGGATCTCCTTGAATCGTTTGGCATTCTTGACCGCATATCCACCAAAATCATTATCAAAAAAAAGGTGCGTCTCTTTTTTCCATGCCTTGATCTTCTCTGCCCAGGCCTGCAGCTCTCCTTCTGAATAGTCAGAGGCATAAAGCTTCGTGGAACCATGGAGGCGGATGTAGACAAAATCTGCCGTGATAACTTCATGGTATGGATATCGGCCTGCGGTATCAGCGATGCAGAAGGAGATATTGTGCTTTTCTAAGATGGCAAAAAGCCGGTCACTGATCCAGGAAGGGTGCCGGACCTCCAAGGTATGCTGTTGAGACAGGTTCAAGGATTGACAAAAATCCTCAAATACTATTTCATCAAAAGAAAGGCTGGGCGGCAGTTGAAAAAGGATCGGCCCCAGTTTTTCCTTCAGGCCGGAGGCAGCCGTATAGAATCGCTGCAAAGATTCCTCTGGTTCTTTTAGCCGTTTTGTGTGGGTGATATGCTTGTTGGCCTTCAGTGCCCAAAGGAAATGATCTGGCGTCCTGGCCTTCCAGTTTTCAAAGGTCTTGAGGTTGGGAAGGCGGTAGAAGGTGGCATTCAGCTCGACCGTGTCAAAGTGTTGGGCATAATATTCCAGCCACCTTGATTTGGGCCAGCCTGTTGGATAGAAAACTTCTTTCCAATGTGGGTAGGTCCAACCTGATGTACCGATTCTGATGTTTAGCTCCATTGGGTGAGTTTACGGGATATAAATTCCCACGAATGTGCTGTGTTTCTGATGTTTTCAAAAAATGCTTTGGGTTACGCGACCGGCAATGCACAGGCATGATGCGCGTTTTACGTGTGTTCCCCTGCATTATGCCTTTTTAGTTCAGCCTGCAGGACTGCATATGTCCACTTCTTTCCAGTTCTGGTTTTGTATTCACGGTCATTCAAAAGAGTGACAATGTCCTTTTTGGCATCCCCTTTCTTGAACCTGTTGAGCGCAAACTCCATGGCCTTTTCAAACTGATCCCTGAATTTTTCTTTATAAGATATGTCAGCATTTCCATGTTTTTTCAATTCAACGTGCAGGACTGCATATGTCCACTTCTTCCCGGTTCTGGTTTTGTATTCACGGTCATTCAAAAGAGTGACAATGTCCTTTTGGGCGATCCCTTTCTTGGCACTGTTGAGCGCAAATTCCATGGCCTTTTCAAACTGATCGCTGTATTTTTCTTTACATGGGGGCCTTTCGACCCCCACTCCAATATCTTCTGGTTCAGGTTCAGGCTCATAAGAAATGTCAGATTTCCTTGCCATACGCTCCTTGTATTTATTGGACATCTCTTCATATACGGGGCAACTTGGCTCACAGCATGCTTTAAAGAGATTATTCTCACATCCGCAATCAAAAGTGACGTCAGACTTGAAAATGTACTTGATGTTGGACTTTGTACTATGCCGTATTTGCGATTTAGAACTGGACGATATGGCAGACAAAACATCGACACAGTATCCATTCATCCAATCGCGGCATTCGTCTGATGAAACCCCAATATACTTGAACCAGGCTGCCACATATTGAGTTATGTCCTGACGTGAAGGCTTAGATTCTTCACGAGAGAATCGTGCCAGTGTCAGCCCACTGGTGACCAGATCCTTGATGCATGGGAACAAGTGTTTTCTGCTGTTCTTCCCTATCATCTTGTTTAGCGTCTTCATGTGAAGAGATGTGTTTTTCGACATTGGTCGACTGCCACCCCT
Source organism: Desulfobacterales bacterium C00003060 (assembly GCA_001751085.1). Taxonomy (GTDB): domain Bacteria; phylum Desulfobacterota; class Desulfobacteria; order Desulfobacterales. The sequence goes on from MAXP01000099.1 coordinate 9,595, forward strand.
ATTCTTATCGTTTATTCGTAGATCATTGAAGATTCCCTCCGGTTCCAGCCCGTAGGGCTTGCAGACCGTAGGGTAGAGTATACGTATCGGAGAGATGCCAAAGAGAAGCGTTTTTTTTTATCAACCCGAACTTATTTTTTTATCATATGATGCTACAGGTGTCAAGGTAGCTGCGCCCGTTTTGATTATTTGCGGCATGCCATGGAGACCGCATTATCTTCCTCAAAAAATGATTGACATGAACCCAAGGGGCATGTTAATTTTAAAATATAAGGTGGGCACGAAGTCTGCCACAAGTCAGCACAAGGTTATCTTCATATTTATCGTAACAGAAGCCACGAAGGCCATCTTTCTCTGAAGAGAAAGACTGCTTTCGTGGCTTTTGTTGTTTTGCTGGTAATACATATAGATTTCAAGATAATATTTTTGGGGTACAGTAAAGGCTCAGTAAGACCTAACTTTGTTGTTGCTAATGGAAGGCTCAAAGCTGAAAGCTCAAAGCAGCAGAATCATGGTTTTTCTTTGAGCCTTGAGCTTTCAGCTTTGAGCTTGCTTGGAACCCGTAACCCGCTGTTTTTCGCTACGAGGCTATGTTGAACCCCAAAATCTTTTTCTTAAGGACTATAGTGTGAATGAATGAAGGAAAGATTGATTGTCGGAGGAAGAAATCATGATTTGTGGAGCGCAGCCAGTACCAATCACCAAGCAACAAGGGGAGAGATTGGAGGAGTGGTGCAAAGACTTTCAATATTTTTTTGGTTGGCAAGTGAACGTAAATTGTAAAAATTCACCAATGGTAGTTGAGGTGAATGCTAAGAAGTTCAATTACAGGGTTTCAGCAGAAGGCAAGTATCTGGGTTGTACTCTTGATGACAAAGAAGAAGGGACGTCATGTGATTTAGCCCATGGTGACTTTGACTTTCCTACATTCGCACGAATAATGATTGAGATTCTGCATTGGGAGTCTCGATCGCGAAAAGCTAAAAGTGCTTTGAATTGCACTGAGATGCGTGCAACATAGCTCTGCAATCGGCGAAACCTTAGGGGAGTATTTATGCTCATGAAAGACCAGGAAAAACTGAGGGTTCTTTTGGTTCACTGGGTGAAGCACAACCGCGAACACGCAGAGGAGTTCGGACAATGGGCCCGGCGTGCAGTGGAGTTGGGTTTTAATGAAGCCGCTTCAGAACTTGAGGCCGCGGTTCAGGAAATGAAAGTCGTCAATAGCCGTCTCATGACTGCTTTAGATATACTCGGAGGGCCTCTGGAACACCACCATTGCGACCACAAGAACTGAAGTATCGAACAATATTTTCATTTTTAGATGCCGGAACAGTAATCAGCGGTACTCCCTTCTGCAGGATGCTTTGTCGTGACGGCAGTCTCCTTCAAACGAATCTAAAGAGCGTCTACCTCTCAGTCATAAGTAATTTTCATTTCAAGTCCCCTAGGAAATAATACACGTAGATTGTGAAAACCCCGATCTCATCAGGCTCATCCACAAAGATGGGGTGAACCTGTCCCGTGGAGTAGTATTTTCCGTTCTTCTCCGAACGAGAGACAGGGGTCGCGCTTACGCCCTTGACACAGCACCAGGAATTTGTCAAAAGTCTAACTGTGGCTTCCAGTCACCTTTTTTTCATCAGCATATCAGAACGAGCCACGAAGGCTCTCATCTGAAAACGTATCAAGCGCCCTCCCAGGGCAATAGAACCAATTCGGACCACGGGGAACAAGACTGGTGAAAGCTGTAAAACGATTGCTGACAACTGTGGAACGTTCGATATCGCTGAAGGTGTATTGCATTATTGGGGCGCAAGCAGCGCTTCTATTATTCCTGATAGCTATTAGCATGTTGTCTGTCAAAATAGTCGGGAGTTCCGGGCTGGCATCCAGATTGGAACAGGAGTGGGTATCCAACTGGAACATGGGAACAACAATGATTTACCAGTACCTGGAGACTGGCGACCAAGATAAGTGGAAAAGGTCCCAGGAATGCATCCGTCACAGCTACGCTATCTCCAAAACCATGGCAGGTGTGCTATCCGATCTCGAGAGCACGGGCCTCGACGAGGTAGCTGGGAAATTTGACAGGGCCTGGGAGGTTCTTGACGCTGATCAGGCCAGATGGATCGTACGGTTTTTCAGTATAGGAAGAACTCACCCGCTAGTTGCTCAGATGATGCAATACGCAGTTGATTCTACTGCCTGCTTCGAAGAATACATGACATTACTTGATGCGTTATACCGAACAAAGAACAAGACGCAGCGAGACATCCTGGTGCAGGCCATGAATGGCCTTGAGGAAAAGCTAAGCCTGATCAGTTCTGAGTATTCCATGTGTGTGCGCAAATTGTGCGAATCCGTGCGTGAGTGGTGTCTTCTGGCGACCTGGATCCTGGCATTGCTCCCGTTGACGGTTGCCCTGGCCATGGCCTGGTGGGTGCGGGTGTCAATCGCTATGCCAATCATCAGGTTGACTCACGGGATAGCTTGCATTCGGGCCGGACGCAAAAACTACGTAGTCGAAGTCGATTCAAAAGATGAGATCGGAGAACTCGCCAGTGCCTTCAACGATATGAACGTTGAACGCAACCGAACGGAAGAAGATTTAATGGAATCAGAAGCCCGTTTCAGAGACATTGCTGAAAGCATGTCTGACTGGATTTGGGAAGTGGACGGCAATGGAGTCTATACTTATTGTTCCCCGAAGGTAGAAAATGTCTTGGGCTATACGCCCCAAGAGATCCTTGGCAAGACCCCGTTGGATTTCATGCCTCCTGCTGAGAGGGAAAAAGTTGGTCAGATTTTTTGGGAAATCATTAAAGACAAAAAAGACAAACGACCGCTACACAATTTAGAAAACTGGAATATGGCCAAAGATGGAAGAGTCGTTTGTCTTTTGACGTCTGGTTCTCCAATACTCAATAAAAAAGGGGAGTTGATCGGTTACCGGGGGGTCGCTTCTGACATTACGGAGCGCAAGAAGGCCGAGGAGAAACTGGCAGAGACCAACGAGCAGCTTGAACAGGCCGTGGCCAGGGCCAGGCAGGTGGCGGTGGAAGCCGAGGCTGCCAACGTTGCCAAGAGTGAATTCCTTGCCAACATGAGCCACGAGATCCGGACTCCCATGAATGCAGTTGTAGGTTTTATGGATATGCTGCTTGATACCAATCTCCGTGAAGACCAGATTGATTATGCAATGACGGCTAAGACCAGCGGAGATGCTCTGCTTTCCCTGATCAACGATATCCTGGATTTTTCCAAGATCGAGGCAGGAGAGTTGGATTTTGACAAGGTTGACTTTGATCCTGAGCTTCTTGCGTATGACGTATGTGAACTGATCCGCCCCAGGATTGGATCAAAACCGGTTGAGATCCTATGCCATATCGGGGACAACCTTCCTTCGGCGGTTAGAGGTGATCCGGGACGATTTCGACAGGTCTTGACCAACTTCATGGGCAATGCTTCAAAGTTCACCGAGTCCGGGGAGATAGAACTCTCGCTTGATATTGAAGAGGAAAAGGATGATCGGATAATGCTTCATGCCACTATACGGGATACAGGGCCCGGCATCCCTAAGGACATGTTGACCACTGTCTTTGAGCCCTTTCAGCAGGTCGATGGTTCAAGCACAAGAAAGTATGGTGGCACCGGTTTGGGTCTATCCATATGCAAGAAAATATCACAGCTTATGAATGGAGATGTGTGGGCGGAAAGTCCTGCCGATTTCGCAATGCAAAGTGCGGAATGCGGGGATGTCCTCAAGCCGACAGGCGCAATGCTGAATGCGGATTATGATATGGGTGAAAAATCCGAAATCCGAAATCCGAAATCCGAAATTGTGGGTCCTGGGAGCATCTTTCATTTTACTGCATGGGTTGGAAAAGGTGAAGCCAAAGAAGCCAGGAGATCAATACCAGTATCGCTTTCTGAGAAGAAGGCACTTATTGTTGATGATAACCAGAGGAACCTCGATATACTGACTCACGTGTTAGAGTCGGTAGGTATGCGCGTAGTTGCGTTGAGAAATGGTGAAAAAGCTGTAGCAACCTTGCAAGAAGCCCTTCAGGCTAAAGATTTCTTTGACCTTGCTGTCATTGACATCCAAATGCCAGGCATTAGCGGTTATGAAGTGGCAGAACAAGTGCGGAGTGCGGAAAGCGGGGATGTCCTCAAGCCGACAGGCGCAATGCGGAATGAACAAGATTCGAAACCCCAAGTTCGGAGTTCTGAAATCCGAAATTTTCCACTGATTGCTCTGTCTTCTTTGATGGAGCGGGATGCAAAAAAGTGTGAGGCTGCAGGATTTGATGGTTTCCTGAGCAAGCCCATTCGCAGAGGGAAGCTATGCCGGATGTTGGAGAGATTGTTGGGAGAAAAACAAGATAGAGGGGAAAAGGACGAAGCGGTAAAACAGAAAATTGTTACGCAATACTCAGTCCGGGAGGAAATAAAGCGTTCTGTGCGTATCCTCTTAGCGGAAGATAACCCGGTCAACCAGAAACTGGCAATGATGATGTTGAGAAAGGCCGGGTATCAAGTAGAGGTGGCCAATAACGGTCAAGGGGCCGTTGAAAAATACACAAGATCTCCTGAGGAGTTTGATCTGATTTTCATGGATGTTCAGATGCCGGAGATGGATGGAATTGAAGCAACGAAACGAATTCGGAATTGGGAGATGTCATTAGTCGCTGGTGATTGGTCAACAGGAAAGGATAGGACAAATGGCAAATGGCAAATGGCAAATGACAGCCCGAAGCGCGAAATGACAAATGACGGGAGCGAAGCGACCGGCATTCCCATTGTCGCTATGACCGCTCATGCCATGAAGGGTGATAGGGAAATGTGCCTTGAGGCAGGCATGGATGACTATATCACAAAGCCGATTAAAAGGGAGCTCGTCTTTGGGATCCTCAAGAAATGGGTTCTTGACAAGGACGGATGATGTTCACAGGGCAGAAATGATACGGATGCACCCGATGAAAACATATTGACATCTTATCCTGCCAGAAGTAAATAGTGAAAAAATACAGGCATGAAGCCTGCGAGTACAACACTTAGAAATAATAAAAAGGACAATAAAGCCACGAAGGCTGTGTTGGATTGGAAAATCCTGATGGAGTTCTTGTGGCTTTTCTTGTGTTTTAGCAAATCATTTATTGTTGAAAGGAGTATGTATCTTATGAAAAAGTCAGTCTTTTGTATGGTAATGGGTTTGTTTTTGTTTGGAGCCTCCGAGATGGCGTCTGCCCATTACGGTATGATGATCCCGTCGGATTCCATGGTTATGCAGGGCGAGAACAAGGTCGTATGGATCACCCTTTCCTTTTCACACCCTTTTGAAGGGCATGGCATGGAACTGGTCAAACCCAAGGTCTTTGGGGTCATGACTAATGGTAAGAAGACAGATTTGTTGGGCAAGCTGAAGAAGACCAAGGTTATGGATCACACGGCCTGGGTCATGGACTACAAGATCGACCGACCGGGCGCGTATATTTTTTACATGGAGCCCCAACCTTACTGGGAACCTGCTGAGGACTGCTTCATCATCCATTACACCAAGACCGTGGTCGCTGCATTCGGTGACGATGAAGGCTGGGATGAGGAAGTCGGCCTGAAGACCGAGATTGTGCCCCTTGCAAAACCTTTCGGGCTTTATGCAGGGAATGTGTTTCAGGGTATTATAAAGCTTGACGGCAAGCCCGTGCCTTACGGAGAAGTGGAAGTGGAATACTATAACGAGGACGGCAAGGCCGAGGTCCCGACCGACTTCATGGTGACCCAGACCATCAAGGCAGATAAAAACGGCGTGTTTACATATGCAGTTCCAAAAGCTGGTTGGTGGGGTTTTGCGGCACTAAACGGAGCGGATTACAAGTTGAAGCACAAGGGCGAAGACAAGGATGTGGAATTGGGCGCAGTGCTCTGGGTCAAGTTCCACGACTGGAGATAGAATCGCCAAGCAGTTGCATAGTTCAGAGGATTTCTGTGTTTTTCGAGGTTTGTTCCGGGCACGATAGGTTCGTGCCCGGATACAAGCGAAAATCCGCAATCCGAAATACAATATATGAAACAGGTGTCATGATATGTGATATGCCATCAGGGAGTGTAAGATGCGAGACCGTACTTCAATTAGAGGATATGGCTGGAGAAAAGGCATCCTCAGTCCCATGATTTTTGTCTGTTTGTTTTTTGTTGGGCCGGGTCCCGCAAGCGGCCATAAGGCCATGATCTTCGCCTGGGTCGATGGGGACACCGTCCATACAGAAAGCAAATTCAGCGGCGGCAAAAGGGTCAAGGTCGGTGAGGTTATAGTTTATGACTTGGATGGAAATGAACTCCTGAAGGGGAAGACAAATGATAAAGGAGAATTCTCTTTCAAAGTGTTGAAAAAGACGGGAATGAAGATCGTCCTTCTGGCCGGAATGGGGCATCGAGGCGAATGGACAATTCCGCTGGAAGAAATCCAGGCGGTGGCGGTCGGACAAACCGGGGCTGCATTATCTGAGGAAACCACTGTAGAGAAACCGGAAAAGCAGCCTGGGTCAGTGCCGGTGTCCGGCATCAGCACGGATGAAATCCAGATGGCCGTGGAAAAGGCATTGGACAACAAGCTCAAGCCGGTCATGAAAATGTTGGCCGAGTCCAGGGAGCCAGGTCCGTCCGTTACTGAAATCTTAGGAGGTGTCGGTTACATCTTGGGTTTGATGGGTGTTGCCGCCTATTTCAATTATCGTCGCAAAGCCGCTTGTGCAGAACACAAAAACTCTGAGCCGACGGGTGGTTAAATTTGAAAATGTCTGACTGCCTGAGCGCATTAGTGAGCCTTAAGAAAAAAGAGGTAGCGAGTTTCAGACGTTTTAAAATCCTCACTCTCCCGGCTTAATTTGATCTGGTCGGCCTTCATGGCAATTGCCGTTATACCTCGTATATTAGGCTGGAGATCTTGGAATGGACAAAGATAACATAGTCATTCAACTGGAAAACGTGTGTTTTTCCTATCCAAACGCATGGCCGGTGCTGGATGGCCTGGATTTCAAGATCGGGCAGGGCGAGAAGCTGGGTCTCATCGGTTCCAATGGGAGCGGCAAGACCACTTTCCTACATATAATCATGGGGCTCTTAAGTGCTTCATCCGGCACGGTGCGGATTTTCGGCAAGGCAATAGAAACTGAACGGGATTTCCGAAAGGTGAGGGAGAAAGTGGGCTTCGTGTTCCAGAACGCCGATGACCAGCTCTTCAGCCCGACAGTTTTAGAGGACGTCGCCTTCGGGCCTCTTAACCTGGGCAAAAAGCCAGAGGAGGCCCGCAAAATGTCTTTAGAAACATTAGAAGCCCTGAACCTCAATGGCTTCGAGGATCGGGTGACGTATAAGCTGTCTGGGGGAGAGAAGAAACTGGTGGCCCTGGCAACGGTGTTGGTGATGAAACCCGATGTACTTCTTTTGGACGAACCCACCATCGGCCTTGACGAGGATACGAACAAACGCATCATTGATATATTGAACAGCCTTGATATTAGTTACGTGATCGTTTCTCACGAATACGACTTCCTGGCCCTCACTACCCATGATATCTACGCCATGCAAGGAGGCAAAATCCTATATAACGGCAGATCCGAGAGCCTGCACAGCCACTATCACAAGCATCCAAACGGAAAAAGCCGTCACACCCATTCATACCTTGAAAGGCGGCCATAACTAACGATTTTTCGCTGGCCTTCCAGCCAGGTTCCTTGGACCTTTATTACACTTCTCACATGTGCGTCAGGGCTGGGCCAGATCTCGGTCAACCGACAACCTGGAAGGCTGTCTTCGTGGGTATTGCGGAGACGGATATTATGATGGCATGTCTTTCATTCGTCGCAAAGCAGAGAGGACCGATCGTACGGCCACGGCTATCATCAAGGGATTCTCTCCCGGGGGCGCTCCTTGCCAGAGATCCCGTGCAACGACGCAAAAATCCTGCCAGGGCAATCGCCTACGGCTTTTGCAGGACCTGGTCCATAATGCCATCCAGAGGAGACGCTCACTCCACACATCACGCTTTTTCTCGAGGATTTCTTCAATGATCAGCGTGCTGGCCTCCAGCAAGAATTCCCGGCTGGGCAAAGGGAGGTCCGTTCTCTTCTTTATAACATCATCCACATGTGCGTCGTCTTCAAACCAAGAGCTTGCGAACTCCATCTTTTCTGGCCAGTCACCGCTTTTTTCCAGTATTCCGGCGATATCTTCGGAAGTCAGTGATCGCATGTCCGGGGTTTCCTCCAGTGCGGCAAGCTCTTTCTCAAACACCAATGGTTTCGGATGCCAGTCTGCACTGCCCATTGCTTCAGCCACCTGCAACAGTTCAGGTGGGGGGGGATTGTCTTGCTGTTGTCCGAGCCAGATAAAATGTGAAACCAGACGTTCCAGGTATGCTGGCTCGACCTGCTTTGCCATTCCGCCTTGGCTTACCTCCTTCACCATGGATTTCACTTCCTTTTTGGTCATGCTACTTACCCCCCAGGCATCGCGGATCCCCTGCCCCTGACGCACCAGCACGCCGCCCAGATGATAACGGCTCTTTTGCCGACCGAATACCCAAGCACCTTGAATACCCGAACCATCAAAGGGGGTAGCATACGTTTCAACAGACTGGACCGGTGGCATTGGTGCACATCCTACACGGGCAATGCGCATATTTTTTATGACTTGATCCAGGGCAGGGCGCTCTATTTCAGGCAGCCAGTTGCGCAGAACGATCATGCGCCGCAAGGTCACAGGAGCAATAGTACTCGGGCTGACCAGTTGACTAAATATGGTGGGCACCCGGGTACGCACTTCGCGATTTGGGTGGAGCAGCATGAACGCCGCAAGCTCACGGATCATTGGATTGCGTGTTGTTGCCATATCTGCAATGACGCCTAACTGCCCCTCGATCGGCAGAAGATTCAACTCGGCCATTAGACGTTCATGTAGCTGAAAGGGATCATCAGGGCCATCAGCAACAATGGTGTCAAATAACCGGTCTATATCCGGTGGTCCGGTGCGTGTTGTAAAACGACTATAGTGTCTATCAATGTCCTCACTCTTAGTCTTGATCTCGGGATGGAGTTGCAACCCTGCATTGTACAAGGCCTCAACCAGGTCGGCCTGCACCCGTATATCTACCGACAATTGAAAGGCTTTGCCGGCGATCTCTTTCTGAATACGCTCCGCCGTGTCAATGGCCCATTGCCGATTCCTGTCCACAGAATAACGAATCTGAGTCAAGGCCTCTTCCAACAGGAAGAGACAGGCCTCATATCCTTTTCCCTTTTCCTGCACGCGTCCGTTCGGGGCGTGGACCTTAAGCAGCAGGTCGAGCAAGGCAAAACCAATACGCGGGTTTGCCTCAAGGGCGTCTTTAATGCCTTCGTCGATCAGGCGTCCCTGGGTATCTCGTTTCAGACGTCCCTCAACACGCTTTACGAGGGCCTTTGTTTCCTTGATTTCTTTGCTTGTCAGAGGCGGGCCCGGAATATTTTGCCTGTCATCCGGTTTTCCGGATATTCTGGATACCTTCTCCGGCTGAGTGGTCTCCTTTGCGCCCTTGCCGGCATCTCCTTTCTGCGATTTCAACATGCAGCATTTCTTGTATTTCTTACCGGAACCGCACGGACACGGTTTGTTACGTCCCACTTTGGGTTCTTTACGTACAGCCGGTTTGCGATCTACAGGACCAAGCGGTGCAGGGTCCATAACAACTCGTTTTGTCTTGCCCTGCGTCTTGAAGGGTTTCCCTGCATACGGTTTGCCATCCACCTTCTCCTTGAACATTACATAATGCCGTTGCAGACGCACCACATATTTGGAGTCAGTGTTGATCACATCTAAGAACATCTGCATCAAGTCTGCCGAATACTTCGATTGTGTATTTAGAGGGTCCAAGAAAGGACCAGGCTCCTCACCATCAGGATCAAAACCCATATTGATCGTAGCTAGCGTACGATCGGCCTTATGGGCATGCACAGAGATTACGACCCTCCGGCAATCACAACCTTTGTCATCGCAATATGACTCCACAAGGGCATATTCATCCGGTGGCAGTGAGCCATAGACTCCTTTTTGCGGTACGGTTACCACACGCGTCTCTTTTTCTCCCAGTTTTGGAAATTTACTTATGAAGGGACGCATCAGATCCAACTCCTTTCTCTACTCGAAAAAACTCACACCCTTCCCCAAGCGCTCCACGACACGAGTCCGTCCCACCGCTATCAGAACATCAAAGAGCCCAGGGCCAACCGCCTGACCGGTAACCGCGGCTCGAATGCCGTTGATCAATATCCCTGCTTTGATCCCGAACTCATCGGCTGTCTCACGGATCACCTTCTCGGCCTCCTCGACCGTAAACGTGTCTATGGCTTGTAGACGATCCGCCAGGACCGGGAACCACTCTTTCAGTCCTTCATGCTTGAGGATGTTTTTTTTCAGGGCCTTAGGTTCGATTGGATAGTCGTCGGAAAAATAGGCGCGACCAAGGGTCGCAAAATCGGTGGTTATATGATACCGGCTTCGAATCAGGTCGATTGTACGAAGAAACCAATCGTGCCTTGTGCCTTCAAATTCCGGATCCCATATCCCTGCCTTTTCCAATTCTGCCCTGACGTAAGGCTCGATATCTTCAACAGGAAGATTCCTCAGGTAATGGGTATTGATACTAATTGCCTTCGGGTCAGTGAAAAATTTTGGGTCATCCTTTCTGACATCAAAGACGGCATTGGCCCGGTTGATCCCTTCCAGGGAGAATGCTTCGATCAGTTCCTCCTTGGAAAAGATTTCCCTTGAATCAGGTGTAGACCATCCCAGAAGGACCAGGTAGTTCAATAATGCCCATGGCAGGAAACCGTGTTCCCTGTAAAAATGGACTGCAACCATTTCGCCATGCGTCCGTTTGGAGATCTTGGCCTTTTTGGGGTCAAGCGTGAGAGGCATGTGGGCAAACTTTGGGATCGGCGCACCAAGGGCCTTGTAGATCAGAATCTGCTTGGGTGTATTTGCCAGGCCATCCTGCCCGCGAATCACGTGAGTGATACGGTCCCGGATGTCATCGACCGCATTGGAAAGGATATACAGGGGCTGCCCGTTGGAACGGACGATCACAAAATCCTCTATATCTTCATATTTCTTCTCAATGATTCCATACACGATGTCTGCAAACATGACGGAGCCTTCCCCGGGGGGCACCTTTAAACGAATCAGGTACGGTGTGCCTGCGGCTTCCTTTTTTGCAATCTCATCGGGTGTCAAATTGCGACAAGTGCCATCGTACTGTAAAGCGGCCTTTCTCTTGCGCGCCTCTTCCCGCTTTTGATCAAGGTCCTCTTTCGTACAGAAACACTTGTAGGCATGACCCGAATCAAGGAGCCTTTTAGCTGCCGCCACATGCTCATTGCTGAACCGGGACTGGAAATAGGGGCCCTCATCCCAGGTAACCCCCAACCATTTCAGGCTATCAATAATCCCCTGGATCATTTCTTCGGAAGACCTTTCCGCGTCAGTATCCTCGATTCTCAAAATCAACTTGCCGCCCGTCTTTTGAGCAAAAAGCCAGTTAAATATAGCTGTCCGGGCACCGCCGATATGAAGATATCCGGTCGGGCTTGGAGGAAACCGTACGACTACTTCTTGTTTCATGTATGTTCACCTTTCTGCATATAGAGGTCTAAGGCGCTGAAAAGCTCTTCTGCTGCGCGTTCTCCAGCATGGACACAGTCTGGGACCCCGACCCCTTCAAAACCATTGCCAGCGAGTTGCAGGCCCTTATGTTCGGCGAGTCTTTTCCGCATGACCGCCACTCTTTCAAGATGACCGACATCGTATTGTGCCATGGAATCAGGCCATCGATGAACCATGGCAAAACAGGGAAGCGTGGTAATGCCCAGCAAATCATCCAGGTCGCTGCGCGCAGCGACAATGAGACCTTCGTCATCCCGCTCAATCATACCCGGCTGCAACGCCCCACCCATAAATGCACGCAGCAAGACATAGCCTTCCGGCGCCCGGCCTGCATATTTTACGCTACTAAAGGATGCCGCTATAATCTGGTGCCTTTCGGTGATGGGAACGACGCACCCAAAGGCGTCCAGGGGATGTGCCACGTGTTCTCGTCGATAGGCAAGATGGACCACAGCGGAAGAGGCATACTGAACCGCTGACAATTGCTTTCCCAATACCGTATCGACCTCAGTGAGCAATCTGGCCGAGTGTCGAGAGGGGCCGGTAATAATGACGCCCTCAGCCTCCATGGACGCACCGTGTTCCAGGTCAACTCTCCAGCATGGGATCGCACTGCCGGCGGCCTTTTGGGTCACCCGAATGACACGTTCGTTCAGTCGGAAGCGGACATGATCCAAGCGACCCCTCAGGGCATTAGTCAGGGTTTGCAGGCCATCCCTAAAGGTAACAAACATGCCGTAACGTGCCCCGCTACCCTCTGTCTTGCGTTGTTTTCCCTCAAAGCGCATCCCCTTGATGACGCTGCCGTATTTGCCTTCCAGATCAAGGAAACGGGGCATGGTTGCACGCAGGCTGAGCCTTTCCGGTCTTGCGGTATATATACCGCTGATCAGGGGCTGCACCACGCGGTCCAGGGCCTCGCGTCCAAAGCGCCGGACCACAAAGGAGGCGAGTGATTCGTCTTCATTCGCTTTTCTTGCAGGCACTAAGATCTCCATCCCCATCCTGAGCTTGCCGGGCAAGGAAAAGAGCGGTGTGGTAATCATCGGCATGAGCTTCGTGGGTGCCATGAGGAGAAACCCTTCAGGAATCGGCATCAACTTGCCACGGCGCACAACCAGGGCTCGGCGGTGGGCCTCGTTGGTTGATATCAATTCGGATTCCAACCCGAGGCGCCGGGCCAAGGCGAGTGCCCACGGTTTGGCAGTGATAAAGTTGTCAGGACCTGAATCGATCAAGAACCCGTCGCGCTTAATCGTATGGATTACACCACCTAGCCTATCACGAGCCTCGATCAACGTGACTTCCAACGGGTGATTTCCTTCGCCACTCAACTCGGATACCCGGTGGGCGGCGCTCAGGCCGGTAATGCCTCCTCCAATGATAACGATCCGTTTAGTGTGTGGCATCCTTCATTAACCAGTTTACACTTTTTTCGAAAAAGCGTGTATTATCGAATTGAATGGCGATGTCGAAATTAGAAATTTGAAATTAGGTAACGCATCTACATCTTTGTGTTTTTCCCAATTTCACATTTCAAGTTTCAAATTTCATTACCAAAACAGAAGATCAACAAAGTGTAAACTACTTTTGACTTGTCGTGAAGGATGCCTAAATGCATAAACATTCATTTTGTACTATGAAATATGCCCAACGCACAATCATAATTTCATGGGCATCCCATAGCCTGCTCCTTTTTCTCTGAGTGTATTTCGATGTTATACCTCGAAATTATTCCTCCTGATTCTAATGTTGCCTATAGTGTGATTGTGGAAGTTGGCAAATTGCGGTTTCTATGAAATCGTCAAGCTGAAGGGGATCTTGTTGCTTCGCAGCAAGCTGCGGAAAATGAGCTCGCTATTGCCATTCAAAGATACTGATGCGGGCGTTTTCTCTGTCTACGATAAAGATCTGGCCTGACTTACTGATGTGCACAAACGACGGCGAATGGAGTCGTCCTTCTCTCCAGCCCAACCGGGAGAAAGCAAACAAAAACCGGCCCTCCTTGTCGAAGACCAGAACCTGGTTTTTGTGTTGATCAACAACGTAGATCAGGCCTTTTCGGTCAATAGCAAGGCTTGAGGGGAAATCGAATTCGCCTTTGCCGGTGCCCCTTTTCCCAAATCTTAGAAGAAGATTTCCCTGGCGGTCATAAACGCGAACGGACCCATCCACGGTGCTTAGCGCATAGATACGACCGGCTGCATCTACCTTTACATCCTCAAGGCCATGGCCACCTTTGACCGGGATTTCTCCCTCAAATTGCAGATTCGGGCCAAAAACGACAATCCTCTGGTTCGCCTTGTCCACAATGTATAGTCGATCTGCCGAATCCACAGCCATATGCCCCGGATAGATGGGGTTGGCCCGGGGAATACCGGAAAAATCGAGCGGTTCCATTGATTTTTGTGCCATGTCAATCAAAAGGACGTGCCCTTTTGTGGGCTCAGTCACAAAAAACCTGCCTTTACTATCTTTGACTATGCTGGTGGGGGACACCAAATCGCCTCCACGAGTAAATTCTGAGATATATTTGAAATCAGCATCAAAGGCGAGTATGCGATTGTTTGTGGAATCCGTAACGTACAATCGATCTTTCCTCTCATCAAAAAAAATGCCACCCAACAGGCCAAATTGACCTATTTCCTGGTTGCCGGTAATGCATGTCAGGTGTTTTACGCGGGCTTTTCCCGCACAAAGTGCATCCTCAGGTATGATCAGAGACAAGAACAAAAACAGAATAAGAAAATCGATCTTTCTAAACATAATACTCCCTCGATACGTATCTGGAACTCAGTTCGCTTCGTCTATGGCTCAGTAAACCCTTCGCATCCTTGAAAAGTGTAAATCGAGGAATGAAGGATGCCACAAATGACAAATCAATACCCCTTGTGGCACTGGAGACACAATTGTTTTTTCCGATCAAATCTTAATGAGAACTCATAGGGACTGCCCATCAAGTTGTGACAGGTGATGCAGGTAATATCCTTCTTTGACCTTGGATCAATGGCACCTTTTCCTATGGGGTGGGTAAACTTGGCATGCCTCTCATGACATTCAGTGCAAGTGGGCAACTCATCGCCTACGAAAAAGAGCCTGAAATCAGACCCGTGGGGGGTATGACACGAACTGCATTTTCCTTCTTTGACCAGGGGATGCTTATACTGATTATTCTTCTCCCTCATGTGCTCCTTGGTGTCCTCATGGCAATGGCCGCATGTTTTACCCTCTTTTCCTTTCTTGAGGTGGCTCTCGTCCGAGGCATGGGGGCTGTGGCAGTTCACGCAAAACACACCTTCTACTATGTGGCTGTTTATCTTCTTAAAATCTTCCTCTGTGGATGGATGGCAGGTAAGACAAGTAGTTGCCCCTTTATCCTTGAGACCTAAAGGATTCTTGGACCGCAGCCCATTGTGACAGGTCGTGCATTTCTTCCCGGCAAAGGGCTCATGCAGGGTTCCCTTGACAAGATGCCTGCGGTTCGACCCGTGAGGGCTGTGACACGACATACAGTCCGTACCCTGCACAGGATAATCAAGGTGCGATTTTTGTGTTTTTTTGTTCTTGATCGAATGGCACGTCACGCACAGTTTCTTGGGTTCTTTTTTTGCCAGGGCCTCATAGTCAGACGTATGCGGGCTGTGGCAACTCAAACAGCGGCCTTTTCTGACAGGATCGTGCTTGGTTTTTTTTGTGAAGCCCCCCTCTTTTGCATGACAACCAAAGCAGAGTTGATCTGCTTTTGCCACCAAAAGCTTCGGGTTTTTCGAAGCGTGAGGCCTGTGGCAGGCCAGGCACTCTCCTTGCTCAAAAGGTACGTGGCTGTGTTTTTTCGCCAAAAGCCCTTTTTCGCGCTGGTGACAGTTCCTGCACAGTTTGCCGGTCTCCTCTTTGACCAGATCTTCGTACTTTGTGGCATGCGGATTGTGGCAACTTGAACAATCAAGCTTTCTAAAAGGCTCGTGAGCCCCTTTTTGCGCCAGCTCCTTTTGAATGTCAGGATGACATTTAAGGCATGTCTTAAAGCTAACAGCCGTGTCCATTGCGTCAGCTACATGAGTAGTTATCGTACACATCAGGCATGCCACGGTGAATATCAAATAATAGGTACGGATTCTCTCACACATTTTAGCTCACTTTAGTTCGCTTTAGGCACTCTTGTTAATGACATGCCTTGCAGTTTTCCTCTTTAAACGGAGGGTGCATTACCTTATGAATCAATCCCTCGTTTTCCGCCGTGTGTGCCTCATGGCAGCCAGTGCAATCAGCCTCACCTATGGCGATCCCGTGGTGCGCATCCGCCATGTCTCCATCCTCGAGATCATGACAACCACTGCAAAGGCTCGCCCCTGCACCTGCAAGCAGGCCTTGGGTGTCTGCATAGTGCGGCAGATGACATTTCAGGCACATACCCTCCTTTGCCGGCATGTGCTGGAATTCGTCCTTTTCAAAGTGGCTTGCCAGATCCGCGTGACATGAAAGACACAGGCTCCCCAGGGGGCGGTTTAATTGCCCTTTTATCTTGCTCCCGTGTGGATTATGGCAAGCCGTGCATTTTCCCTCTTTGAGAGGATCATGATTGTATTTGCTTTTCTCAGACAAACCCTGGATGCTGCCGTGGCATGGATAACAATTGTCTGCTCCAGCTTCGATCAATTGAAAGTCGTTGTCGCTGGCGTGTTCGTCGTGGCATGTGAAACATCGTCCTTTGACAAAAGACTCATGGATCGTCCCTCCCTCCATGTCATCCAGCATTCCCTCGTGGCAGCTAAAACAAAGCTTGGTTTTCCTTTGAATCAATAGCTTCCCATACGATGTTGAATGAGGGTTGTGGCAAACCACACACCGGCCGATCCTGATCGGCGTATGAACATTGACACGATCAAACAGCATCTTCTCTTTTTCATGGCACGTGTAACACTGATCGATCTCAGCAAGCCTCAGTTCGAACTTGTTATTTGATGCGTGGGGGTTGTGGCAGACAACACAGTCTCCTTTCATAACAGGTTCGTGGATATTTGAACGCACAAAATCGTCTTTTTTGTGACAACGGAAGCATAGACCTTTGCCGGTATCTTTCAATTCCAAATCGTTCTGTGATGCATGGGGATCATGGCAGGCAGTGCAACGCCCCTCTTTGATCGGCTTGTGCACATTGGACTTGTCCAACAATGACTCTGCTTCTTTGTGGCAGGTATAGCATAGCTTGCCATCGGACATAAGAGTCTGGCAGGTGTGATCTGTGGCATGGGGGCTGTGGCATGCAAGGCAATCACCTTCTTGAACCGGGGAATGGATATGGGGCTTCTCAAAAGCCATCTCGCTGTCGCCGTGGCAGCCGTAACAGAGTTCCGACCCCTCCTGCTTGACCTTTAAGGCCTGTGCTGATTCAGGCGGATGGTGGCATAGACTGCACTGGTTTTTGTCAAGGGGCCCATGGATGAATTCTCGAAGCAATTTTGTGTTTGAAGAAGAATGGGGCGTGTGACACTCCACACAGGAGCCGCCACCCGGCTTGTAGCCGGAATGGCCTTTGACAAAACCAGACTTCTCAAGATCGTGACACTTCCGGCAAGCATCGGCCCTATAATCAAAAAGGAGTTTCTCATAATCAGAACCATGGGGATCATGACACACCAAACACCCTTTGTCAGATAATGGGGCGTGTTCTGTCGCTCTGCAGTAAGGTGCTTTATCGTGACACATAAAGCAAAGATCGTTTCCCTTTGCCTTCAACAGGTTCTTGTTCATGGATGAGTGAGGATCATGGCAGCTTATACATTTCTCATCTTTTGCCGGGCCATGGACATGTTTTCTGTTGACGACGGTCTCCAAGTCCTTGTGACAGGTATAGCACAGCTTATTCTCGCTCACCTTTAAATAGACCCCACCGATCACCCCGTGCGGCCTGTGACACGACTCACACTCATCACCATCAACCGGCCCATGGACAACATCTGCCTTCTTGAACTGCTCGGCCTCTTTTTGATGACACTCAACACATCTTTTCCTCACAAGCGGCGTGGGCACCTTCTTCCCGCAAGAAACAGCGCCGCCAACGATAATACCGATCAATAGCAGATAAAACACGGGGGGCTTCATTGGTTTCATGGGCTAACCTGCTGTGGTTTGAGCTTCTTTGGGTGAACTGTTCCAGTATTCTTTCTGTATCCGTTTCAGGGCCTTTTTGTTGATCTTTATCTTGGAATCTTGCCTTAATCTTGCCAAATAGTCAGAGAGGAGGTCGCCGAATTTGTTCTGACCTACCGCCCTTTTCAAATGCTCGACAACCCTGGAAAACTCTATGGGCTCCCCCCCTCTTTTCCCCTTCAATTTTATAATCTTATATTCCTTGCCGTCGGCAATAACATCACTGATCTCACCCACCTTTAAGCGATTCAACGCCTCTCTCATCACAGGAGAAAACCGATCAGCATTGACCCATACATCCCTTCGCCTTGGCATCCATCTTACCGATACCCTGGCAGCCAGGTACTCAAACCCTGCACCCTGCCTTAGCTCTTTCAGGGTCTTGTCAGCATCTTCTCGATTGTAAAAGGTCATCTCCCTGAACCAGACTTCATAACCTTTCTTGAAGTCATCCACATGTTCTTCGTAATATTGCCTCAGATCTTTTTCTGATGGGATGCTCAACGGATAGACTATCTTTGCCTTAAATTCATCAATGAGGAGTCGGTCTTTGCGCTCCTGGATCGTTTTTGCAAACGCAGGGTCATTGACGTAATTGCGCTTTAGTGCCTCCTGCTCGACCAGTTCATATGTAATCAGTGTATCCAGAACATCTTGCTTTAACTCCTTGCGCATTTTCTCTAACTCGGGATCATTTTTTAATATCGCAAACATCCTGGTCCTTTTCTGAGATGTCTGCCTCATATCGTGCAGCATATCGTCAAGGGGGATTGGGTGGCCATTTACGCGTGCGATCACTGTCTTTTTTCCCTCATAATCACTTTCAGGGTCAAGCAAGTCAAACAGTTCTTTGTCTATCCGGACATCTGCCTGAGCCCTTAAGCCTGCAACAAAGTTGTCGGACAGCTCTTTTTCTTTTTCCTTTCTCAGCTTCTTCGTAATGCGCCTTTTTGACTTCTCAAATCTTCCTTCAGGGGCCGGGCACTCCTTCTCATAGTGCCTTCTGAAATAAGCAAGGCATTCGTCATCGGTAATATTGATCTTCTCGATCACCTCCTCTTGCCTCAAGCGAATAACGGATCGGGACGTGACATATGACTCAACTTTTTTCTTAAAATCAGGATCCCTGTCAAGTTCAAGCCTGTAGGCATCCTGGATCACAAGTCGCTCATCGATCATCTCTTGGACAAGGTCTGAAATCTTTATGCCAACCGCACCGCCCTCAGGCCGAATTTTCGGCTTATTTCTGTGAATCGCCTTGAGCCGCTCCTGAAGCGCGTCTTCGTCAATCGTGTCGCCATTTACTTCCGCAAGAACGATCTCTTTGCCATAAGCAGCACACAGGTATTGTGAACTGGGCAAAGGAAGCAATACAAGCAAAACAAACACGAAGAAAGGGAAAAGAAATAATTTTGTCATTCGTCAACTGTTATTGGTTGCTGGTTGCTCGTTGCTCGTTGCTCGTTGCTGGTTACTGGTTACTGGTTGCTCGTTACTGGTTGCTCGTTACTGGTTACTCGTTACTGGTTACTCGTTAGATTTTGCCTACTGCTTACTGCTTACTGCTTACTGCTTACTGCTTACTGCTTACTGCTTACTGTTTACTGCTT
>MAXP01000100.1 GCA_001751085.1 Desulfobacterales bacterium C00003060
GATAATGTTATCGTAACTTGTTGAAATAGTTAGATCCAACCCAATTTGGGGATCATACAAAATACCATTCTGAAACAGTTCATCTCCTTTATTAATGCGGCATGGTGTGAAATTCTCATCTGCTTTCAACTTTTCTGCCGATTGAAGTCTCTCTAAATCAAAATTCGATTTTTGCACTATCACCTCTTACTGCAATTACTCAGGTTTATTCCTCATGATTATCACAAGTTCTCTCGGAGGCCGAACGCCGCTAATCAGCCGCGCGGCTTATTGCGTCGGCTGAATTAGCCTTGTTAGGATTTTTAGTATTTATACGTCAATAAAGTGAACACTTTTATGGATTCTGTTCACTGACAAAGAATTGGTAATCCTGTGTCAGGGGCCTCGTCTCCAATGGCCAGATACTGGCTAATGCATATTGGGGACTTGGATGTGCTTTATCTACTGTGGTGAAGATATTATGTCTAACAGCTCATCAACCATGCTTATGTAGACCAGACCACCAAAAACGTCGCCTAGCACCCACACTTCTCTACTGTTATTCACGCCTGCGTAGATATTTGTCGTTGGATAATATCGATACAACCAAGGATCAAAGAACTGAGTCGATGCACCCGGTGGAGGAAAGAATTGGGGAAAGTTATCCTCTGCCCAATCGAATATTTTGTCAGCTTTTGAAACTAGATTATCTTTTGCAAGACTCCAGTCAACCTCATTGTTAAAAAATAACTGTTCCGTCGCGATGATCATGTAGGCGCTTGTATCCACAAACCTTTCCCAATAATTCGTAGGCCGTTCACCGGTGGTGACATCAACCCAGTCGACAAAACCTCCCACAAAGCCATCGGCGTCGTATTCATCGTCTGCTACCCTACACCCAAGTCCTGTAGTTGAACCTATGGGCGTCATGGCGGCGTTGTAATGCCATCGAGCTTCTTCTATCCTGCCCATCTTCCACTCTGCATCCGCTAACTGGAAGGAAGGTCCAGGGTATACTCGGCTATAGTGTTCTGTGGTTTGATGCACTCCACCTGCATAGTGACCACTCTGCTCTGTCATGTACATCGTACCTTTATACATTCCGTGATCCCAGGACTCACCCACTTGTTGGGCGAAACTGTCCACTGCATCAAGGGCATTGAACTCATAAGGTGCAAATCCCGTTTGATCGGCATTTTCATTATCATAGACACCTTTTCCATTCCCATCGAGATAGTTAAAATAATTAATCCAGTTTGTGCTGGTTGTGCCACTATCCCGGGCAAGCTTTAACCAGTTGGCAATAACATCGGCTTTGTTCCTGTAGTAGCTGGCATTTTCTACATCACCCATAGCATCCGCCCATTTAGCAAATGCTCTAAAGGCGGCGACCGCGTAGGACCGGTCACTTGTCCATGAAGAGAGATTATTTCCATGATCGACATATTGAGCCATCTTAAGTGCCAGATCATACATTTGTGATTGATAATCCGCTCCATCATTATTGGGAGAATGCTCTATATAATGAGACATCGCCATCATAATTTCTGATGTAGTCCCAGCATTAGCAGTAGTACCTTTTCGCTTAATATCTCCATTGGTATCGTATTCCATAGCAATGGGATTGTTATAGGGAAAACCTACATAGCCGTTACCATCTATGATTTGATTTTCGGTGTTGGCAATCCAATTCCAGAAGAAAGAACGTAAGCTTGTTTTTGCTCTTGAGTCCAGTTCAGGCGTACTCTCACCGGACAAAACAAGCCGGTTATATCCGTAGAGCAGCCCAATCATGGCAATCGCCGATGTGCCAGGATTGACCGAGTCTGCTCTTTTATTCCCTATGCGCCAATGATTCACGGCGCCATAGCCGGGTTTATCTTGAGAAATATCGATGCCATTCGCTTTGGACATAGAAGCCAACGTAATATAAGTGCACTCATTGTATAAAGCACTATAATCAAAGGGAACCGGTGGGGGCGGGCTAGCCAACGCGGTTGCCGAAACCATCAGGAGCATGGCAACCATGGCCAGGTTTAAGAATGATCTTTTCATGATCAGGAAAGCGACTAACTTCTTGAGATGCTTAGTATCCGTCATTATTGATTCCATCCGAGACTAGTTACAGTGAACAGATATCTAATGAAGTGTTCACCAATGAGTGTGTACATCCTAATCGCGGCGCTGACCCGCGAGCATCGCAGGAGCATCAGGGTGCTTGCACCCTGATGCTCCGAGAAGCGCAGTCGGGTCCAGTGCCTTGTTCTGGCGCAAGGCGACAGAACAAGGTGCTGGAC
>MAXP01000101.1 GCA_001751085.1 Desulfobacterales bacterium C00003060
CAAAGATGTAGATGCGTTACCTAATTTCAAATTTCGAATTTCCAGTTTGGACATCGCCATTCAATTCGATAATACACGCTTTTTCGAAAAAAGTGTAAACTGGTCAATGAAGGATGCCCAAATTTGCGGGATGAATGGTTCTGGTAACCATGTGAAGTTACGCTAAACTGATGTGCAGTTTAACTCCGCAATCCCTGGCCCAGACCTGGCCAATAGGCTCTGTGGTTGCATATATGAAGCGAGCGCCAGGGCAGGCCGCAATCTGAAATCCGAAATACTATAGAAAGGGGCGAAAAACCCTACCCCTGCGCCCGGATACCGGCCTGGTATTCGCGGTTTATCTCGGCAATGTAGCCATCATCCGCGAAGCTGAAATACGTATTGTCGCCGATGATCAGGTGCTCGTGAACCGTGACTCCCATGACCCGGCAGGCATGGATTATCTCCCGCGTAATGAGCCTGTCTTCACTGGACGGCCTTGGCTCTCCTGATGGGTGGTTATGTACCAGGAAGAGACCGGCCGCATGATGCCTTAGCGCCGCCTGCACGACTTCCCTCGGGTAAACACTGCTGGCTGTAAGGGTTCCCTGAAAAAGGTCCTGTATGGCGATAACCTTGTTTTGGGCGTCAAGGAACACGACTTTGAAGATCTCGCGTTTCTTATCTCGAAGGCTATGGTAAAGATATTCAAATAGCTCCTTTGAAGACCGTATCGGATCCTTCCCGATTAGTTTTTTCTGAAGGTAGCGATCAGCAACAGCCTTGACTATCTTGATCCCGAAGGCATTTATTGGGCCAATGCCCTTGATCTCCTGGAGTTGATCAGTTGACGCTTCAATCACTCCCTGTAAGGTTTTAAAGCGCTTCAAGGCTGCCTTGGCCTCGTCTTTACAGTCCTTTCTGGGCGTAGCTAAGGTAAGTAGCAGCTCTATGACTTCATAATCGTGAAATCCATCCAGCCCGGAGTTCAGGAATTTATCCCTGAGTCGCCTTCGGTGACCTTCGCCTTTGTGGGGTGGTATCTTTTCTCCAGCCATCGGCGTTGCGGATATCCTTTGTCATTTGTCATTGGCCAATAGCACAGCGCCTGAACTGAACTTGCAGACCCACAATCCAAAACACGCAACCGGAACGCCGGACCACTACTCATCGAGTTCATGTTTGAGATCCCTGCTCATGAGGGTTTGAAGCGCCTCTTTTGGATCAAGATCCTCGAATAACATGCGGTAGACCTGTTCCGTGATCGGCATCTCTATCCGCATCTTTCGGGATATATTGTAAACCGATCTTGTAGTCTTGACACCTTCGGCCACTGTACGCATGTCAGAGAGGATCGCTTCAAGCTTCATTCCCTGTCCAATCTTATAACCAACCGTCCAGTTGCGGCTCAACTTTCCAGTGCAGGTGAGTACCAGGTCGCCAATACCTGCCAGGCCCATAAAAGTTCTGGGGTTTGCCCCGAGTTTTTTCCCCAGACGCTGGCTCTCTGCAGCGCCCCTGGTAATCAGGGCAGCCCTTGTATTATATCCCAGGCCAAGTCCATCTGAGATCCCTGCTGCAACGGCAATCACGTTTTTCAGTGCCCCACCCAGTTCCACGCCATGCACATCATCGCTGGTATAGACGCGAAAGTATCCGGTGGCAAAGACATTCTGTACGGATCTGGCAACCTCGGGGTCAAAGGCCGCCACAGTGACTGCAGTTGGGGTCTTTTTAGCCACCTCCTTGGCAAAGCTTGGTCCGGAAAGGACTGCAATTCGATTCTGAAGCCTCGGGGGTAAAAGCTGTTTCAGAATGCCTGATGCTGTCAGATGGGTCTTGTTTTCGATCCCCTTTGTGGCGCTGACTATGAGTGTCCTTTCAGTAGGGTGGTGCACCATTTGCACAGCCACGGACCGAAAAATATGTGAGGGAACGACAAGAAGCAACACATCTTTGTCTGCAGCTACATAATCAAGATCGTTTGAGGGCCGGATGTTCGGCGAGAGGGAAATCCCTGGCAGAAAGACCTTGTTTTCCCGCTCTTCAAGTATATCCCCACAGACATCCTTTTCATACACCCACAGGGCGACATCAAGTCCCTTATTGGCCAGCAGGTCGGCCAAAGCAGTCCCCCATGCGCCGGCTCCAATGACACCGATTTTCATACCATGTCTCCTCACATATCC
>MAXP01000102.1 GCA_001751085.1 Desulfobacterales bacterium C00003060
TTGCTCTTGATGCTCATTGCTCACCGAAAAAAGCGCAATTTATAACCTTCCGAGGTATAACTCGGGGACATATATACCTATGGATTATGTTTTTGACTTCAAGGTAGCCCAGAAATACGACAACTGGTATCAAAATCCCAAGAACCAGTTTATTGCCGATCTTGAAAACCAGCTTTTGCTCAGGCTGCTTCGTCCTGTGCGTGGAGAGCGAGTTTTGGATATAGGATGCGGTACGGGTAGAAACCTTCTCATGTTTTTGGAGATGGGCCTGGACGTGACAGGTCTTGACACATCGCCACACATGCTTGACATTACACGAAAAAAACTTGGGCACCGTGCTGACCTGCACCAGGGATTGGCCGAGGCTCTCCCTTTTGAGGACAACAGCTTCGATATCGCCACCCTGATTACGACCCTGGAATTTGTAGACGATACACACAAGGCCCTTCAAGAGGCTTGTCGTGTGGCAAAGGACCGTATCTTTTTGGGCGTCTTGAACTGTTACGCCATCAAGGGGATAGAGCGAAGAATCAAGGGCATCTTCTCAAGAAGCACATACAATAGGGCCAGGTTTTTCAGCATCTGGGAACTCAAAGGAGTTCTCCGGCAGGTTGTGGGAAAAACACCCCTAAAATGGGGGACAGTTCTCCACCTGCCAGCCAGCTTCAGAAGATACTCGCAATATCTTGAGAGGTGGCCCTTTGTTCACAGATCCCCATTTGGGGGCTTCATTGGCATGGTGGTCACACTTGTGCCGCGATATACGACCCAGAACATACCGATTGGGTATGTGGGCCACCCAACAAGGGCTGCCACGGACTTGATGAAAGATGTGATTGCGAAATGAGATGATTTCGGATTTCGGAGTGCGGAATGACAAATGACCAGCAACCAGTAACCAGCAACGAGCAACCAGCAACCAGCAACCAGTAACCAGCAACGAGTAACCAGTAAGCAGTAAGCAGTGACAAATAACCAGTAACCAGTAACCAGTAACCAGTAACCAGCAACGAGCAACCAGTAACCAGCAACGAGCAACCAGTAACCAGCAACGAGCAACCAGCAACGAGCAACCAGCAACCAAATAACGGGTGACAAATGGAAGCCTATCTGTACGATCAATTAGCAGACAAGAAGGTCCGGTGCAATCTGTGCAACCACCGTTGCCTTATTAAGGAGGGCAAACGGGGCATCTGCGGCGTTCGCGAAAACCAGGACGGGACACTAAGGACCCTTGTTTATGGAAGGTTGATTGCCCGGCATGTGGACCCCATAGAAAAGAAACCCCTCTATCATGTGCAGTGCGGCTCCCTTTCTTATTCGATTGCCACGGTCGGGTGCAATTTCAAGTGCCGTTTTTGCCAGAATGCAGATATTGCTCAGCTCCCGGCAGACCGCAAGGGGATGATTGTGGGTGACCTTTACAGCCCAGAGGATGTAGTGGGCGCCGCAGAGCAGGCTAACTGTCGGAGCATCGCCTACACGTATACCGAGCCGACCGTGTTTTTTGAGTTTGCATATGATACAGCCAAGCTTGCACACGAAAAGGGTATCCTCAATGTCTTTGTAACGAACGGCTACATGACCTTCGAGGCCGTGCATATGATCCGGCCTTACCTTGATGCAGCAAATGTGGACCTGAAGGCGTTCAACGATGAATTTTACAAGGAGCAATGCAGCGCCAAGCGAAAGCATGTAATGGAGACCCTTAAGCTGATGAAGTCTCTCGGAATCTTTGTGGAGGTTACCACACTCCTTATTCCCGGACTGAATGATGACAAGAGAGAACTTCAACACCTGGCCTCCTTTATTGTAAACTCGCTTGGCCCCGAGACCCCGTGGCACATCAGTCGTTTTCATCCTACATACAAGCTTACAGACCGTCAGCCTACACCCGTGGAGAGTATTCACATGGCACGGCGAATCGGGATCGAGGCAGGGCTTCGTTACGTATACAGCGGCAATGTGCCCGGAGACGATGGGGAGAATACTGTTTGTTATAGTTGCGGGCAGCCCTTGATTGAGCGGTGGGGTTATCACATATCCAAAAATGTGATTACACACGGCAAGTGCCCGAAGTGTGGTGCGACCATTGATGGGATAGGTCTTTGAGAGAGGCATAGGGCGAACCCATATTTTTGGAGCAAATACTGCAACAGTTGCATGTCTTTCTGAGAGGAAGGGAAAGACTTGAATGTTTGTCCTTGGATTACAAGGA
>MAXP01000103.1 GCA_001751085.1 Desulfobacterales bacterium C00003060
GTTTCGTTAGTCTCAACAGATGTATTGCGCAGATCAACCATGATAGTTATATTTCGATACCTGGCGCCACCGTACGCCGCACCTGTGCGCCATGATGCGTTGATGACTTTAGACTCGGTGGCGTTCAGGGTCACGGGTTCTTCTGCAATCAGGGCTTCGTATCTATCGATTGCGAACTTACACCGGTGAGTGGCAATGTTGCGGTTATAAGGTAATTCCATCCTAACTTGGATATTATCTGTATATATATAATCGGTCCAATAATTATTTTTATCGACTCCGATACGTTCAATCACTCGCCCGGCGTCATCGCAAATATCGATATGTGCATAGTGTACATCGAAATAATCAAAGTGGAGTCTTGCTCCAAGAACGCCGGGTGGAAGTGTGATGACATCAGTAGAGGTATAGTTTTCGTTTTCAGCCCTTATGTTTATTTTTATATCTTTCGCAAGTTCTATACTACGGTTATCATAAAAAATGCCCACAACTGTCGTCCCATCCCTATCCCCATAGTTAGTTATGTTCGCACTCACCTCCACGACAGCACCAAGCACCGGCTCAATTGGACTAAGAGATATCTCCGTAACTGCAAAGTCAAGCGAAGGGTTCACATCTATTGCCCCGGTTCTTTCGTTATTCGTCTCATCAGACTCGAGTACCTGATCATACGGGTCAACCCTGAGCGTTATGTCATGAGTTCCATGGGTTGCCCAGCCCATCTCTTGAAGCGAAAGATTCCATTTTGCAGAGAGATTGATATAACTCCCTTCACCAAGCGTTATGCTCTCATTCACAAGCATTGTTTCGTATCGGTCAACTGTGAACCCGCTATTCCACGATTCGATCCTGACGGTGTCGCCATCGCACCATTCGGTCCAGTAATCCGTTCTCGTTCCCCCAAGTTCCTCGACCAGTCGAGTTTCATTGTAGATCGTGATGTTACCTCCCGAAGATGCGAAACTCTCAAAATGGACCCGCACCCCGAGGACATCGGGAAGTGTGATGGTATCATTAATCGGGGCATCACAATTGTCACTCTGTAGTCTCTCAATCGTTATACTCTTATTATCATAGAACTCGACGGATATCTCTCCTTCTGAGCCCCCTGAGTTTGTTATCATTGCGTTTATCGTAACCAGATCGCCTATCAGCAGCGGTTCAGGTGGATCGAAAGATACGTCTGCAACTGTGAAATCGGGCAGGTAGCTCTTGTTGATATCCACCTCGATTACGTCATTCCCGATATCCTGGACCGGAGATTCGGGAGCATATCCTGTGATTCCGGGTGCTATCGACTGGAGTATCACATCGAAGTCGAATATCCCGCCGCTCTCAAGATCGCTCAGACGGACCGTGCAGTTTGTGGCGTTAAAGGCGGTACCATCGGTGACATTCCACCTGAGTATGTCGCTAACATTCACATCCGCAAGCGTGAGGGGGATCTGGTATAAATTGGAGTCCGCGGGAGTGTCCGCATCCCACGCCGCGCCGGTATTCAGGTTGGTTATGCGGACGTTTGGGGTGTTGCACGGAGCACCGCCCTCGTACAAGACATGCCCGAAGATCAAGAAATGGGTCAGTCGAGTCGTATTCTGATCATCGGGAAACCCGCCGCTCAAGTCGATCGCGCCGGTTCCTGCGACGCATATCATCAGTCCTAATAGCAAGTGACGTATCTTCATATTCACAGCCTCATACAGCCGTCTATTTTTCACAAGAAACCCGGAGCCAGAAGCAATTTAGTATCCTTCAATTTTACCGCGGAGAACGCGGGGGTTGAAGCGTGATACATCACTTGATTTTCAGACAGCGTCCCAAGCGATTTATCCGGATATCCGCCGCCAACCACACGAATCACCTGAACCTGCCGATCAGGTACACCACGCAGAGCATGCAGAGCATGAGTGCAATCTCGTATAGTACGGGCACGTCCACCGAGCGCGGCTCTGTTTCGGAGGCTTCCGCCACCTCCAAAGATGCGGCAGCCGCCTCCGGAAGCGACCCTGTAACCTCGATCGTCGGCATCTCAAGTGATGATACATAACTGTGATCGCTTGCAGCAAGCACGATTTCAGGGGATGCAAGTGTCACATTTCCGGGAACCGAAAAATTAATCGTGTATCTGATCTCGCTTGTCCGGTTTCCTGAAAGCGTCGCATGAAGCGTCGTAGTTCCCGAGATCAGGCTGGCGCCTGGTGGTATGACATCGGTCAGATCGATGACCGCATCCGCATTTCCGGTATTCCTGACGTTTAATGTAACCGTGACCGGATCGCCGGGTGAGACTTTTGTGGGATACGCGGTCTTGTTCATGATTATGTATGCCCCGTCAACTGTGATCGTCCGACTGCTCGACCACACACTGACGTTCTTTCCTGCAATCACGAACTTCGCTTTCGCGCCCGGAATCTCGAATACTCCGGGTCTTACAGGTTCCATGTGGTATGAAAAACGGACACGCTCCGATGGCACGATATTAAACCACCGGGATTGGCTTTCGTTGCCGCAGAGTCTGAAACCATCCGGGACTGTGTCGTTTAATTCGATCTCGAGATCCTCTTTTCCAATGTTTTCGAGATCGATACGCACCCACACCGTCTGATCCATCGATATGTGGCTGTTTACGGTCTTCCTGACCGTAAGATCGAATCTCGGCAGCACAAGAACTTCGGTTGACGCCGACTCGTTATACTTAACACCCTTCTCGTCAAACCCGGTAGCACGTATAACAATCTCGAACGCCTCGCCTTCAAGGTCGCTGACCCACGAGGGAACCCGCAATTTTGTATGAAACGTCTCCTCCTCATCCACCGGGATGTTGGTGTAATGTCTGGTAAGATCGTCAATCGCCTGGAGATCGCCTGGGTCAATCGTGATATCCACGTGCTTGAGGTCTGCATCATTTTCTCCGTCATTCTCGATTGTAACCGTGGTACGGATCTCTGAGTCCCGCGCGGTGTATGCCTCGCAGTTGGTCTCGATCTCAAGCGAGATATCTGGCTTTGCCCGCTCCCAGAACTCGATGTTGATTAACGGGTTCTCCCAGTCAGTTGGGTTTCTCGATTCCAGACTATCCCCGGTTTCGTTGTAGATCTCGATTGTGACCTCATCGTTCCAGTTAAAGCAATCACAGCATCCTTCCTTATCCAACCAGTCACAGTCGCCATAAGTCGCCTTATTCACCACGCATGATGCGTTGAGCACAGACTCGTTTAAGAGATCATCCCCCCGCCAAAGCGATATGTAGACCTGATCGGTCTCTGGCTGGTAATCCACAAACTTGACGGTGTAGCCACTCACCTCATAAGTATCGCCCATGTAAAGCGCAGCACTCCCGACATCGGTCCAATAATCGGAATCGTTCGCAGTGAGGGCAGATGCTGTCTGCACCAGTGCCGGTGTCAGTGCCACCAGTGCGGCGCATATCAGGACGATCCGTGCCATCCGGATACCCAAACGTCACTCCTCCTCAACATA
>MAXP01000104.1 GCA_001751085.1 Desulfobacterales bacterium C00003060
GGAAACGACACGGTGAAGGTTGTCCCCTTTCCAACCTCGCTCTCCACACGGATTGCACCATTATGGGCGTCCACAATCCCCTTGACTATTGATAGCCCAAGCCCTGAGCCTGATATACTCCTGGTTTCTTGGATCTTGATACGATAGAATTTCTCCCAAATCCGGTCAATGTCCTCCGGATGAATCCCCATGCCACTATCCACCACCTTGAATCTTAAATTTTTGCCTGCTTTGTTCAGGGTCACGTTCACGTGTCCATTTTTAGGGGTATACTTAATGGCATTGCTGATGAGGTTAATGAAGATCGCCTCCATCCCGCCTCTGTCAGCATTGATGGATGGAAGTCCTTCTGCGATTTCGCATGTGAGACTAAGCCCTTTCTCTTCAGCCGACAGGTGCATAAGTTCAACGGTGTGTTGCAGGATCTTCCCCAGATCCAGGCTTTCGATCTTCTGAATCGATTTGCCCTCCTTAATGCGCCGATAGTCCAGAATGTCGTTGACCAGGGTAATCATCCCTTTGGTCTTTTCCTTGGCCTTGCCAAGCAAATCCGTTTGTTTGGCAGTGAGATCTCCGGCCAGTCCGTCGAGGACCACCGAAATTTGCATCAGCAAAGCGCTCAACGGGGCCTTGAGTTCGTGGGAGACCATGGAAAGAAAATCGTCCCTGAGCTTATCCATTGCGCTGACCTTGGTAACATCGTGAAGCAAGGCCACTGCGCCAATAACGGTTTCTGTCTCATTCTTCACAGTACACACATGTACGCGAAGCGTTTTTTCCCCCACTTTGACGATCGGTTCTTCATCCGCCATTAACGCAGCCAGGGAACCGTCGGATTTTATTGCCCGCATAAAGAACGACAACAACTCATCGGATTTTATGGACGCCGAAATAGGACGACCTACGGCTTTTTCCTCAGTCAAGTCAAACAGACTGGCGGCGGTTGAATTAAACAGGACGATATTCGTTTGCCAATCCGTGACCACGAGGGCGTCGGTAAAGCTCTGGAGGATGGCATAGAGATTCACATCATGGTGCACCCTGGTCAAGGCGGCCTGCCTTTGCCGTGCAAGTATGTCAAGCTGGCATCTGAGTCTGAAGGCCTCTATAGCCCGATTCATCTTTGTCCAGAAACGATCCGTGGTAAAAGTCTTGCGGATGCAGTCATAGGCCCCGGCCTGCATTGCCTCTATGGCCTCCTCACCGCAGTTGGCAGACATGGTCATGATCAGGATTTCACGCCTCGCCTTTTGTAGAGTCTCGATGAGGGTCATGTGAGCCCAACCGGGCAACTCGAGGGAAAGGAGTATGATATCCACATCTCCCGGATGCTTCTGAATGATGTCCAGGGCCTCTTCGATACACTCTGCTGTGCGTACCCTGTGGCCTTCGTCTAAGAGAAGCTCCCGGCATCGTTGCAAAATGGTGATTTCATTTTCCACCACCAACATGTTTATGCTCGGCTTGATCAACATCGTCCAGCTAATCCTCGTCCAGCAAATCCTGCACCCGCTCTACCAACTCTCCGGGCTCAACAGGCTTGGCAATGTAATCGTCAGCTTCGGTCATGAGACCCATGGCCCTGGTGTACGTTGTCCTGAAGAAGGCCTGGTCAACACCTGTGAGGAGGATAACCGGAGTCTTCTTCAGCTCCGTGTCTGCCTTGATGACGACACACACATCGTACCCGTTCATCTCTGGCATCATCACGTCCAGGATGACCAGATCGGGCTTCTCGGCCCGCACCTTCTCGAGACCTTCCTTACCGTCATAGGCCACGACAACTTCGTAGCCCTTGCTTTCCAAAAGGAGCTTCGTTGCCTCGCAAAAGTCGAGGTCGTCGTCTACCAATAATATTTTCATGGCCACACCTATATAAGATTGCGGAGTTATTCCTTACCAATTCTTTTGATAATCTTTCCAACCCTTTCCAACAGCACACTGCTTTCGATGGGTTTCTCGACGTAATCGTCCACATCAAGCTGTACTCCCGTCTCCAGTTCATAGCGACGCTGACTAACGTCCGTCTGGATCGAACTCAGGATGATGATGGGCATACCTGCATGCTTTTTGTGCCGCGGATCTTTAAGGGCTTTGCATACCTCAAAACCGTCCATTTTGGGCATGAGAAGATCCAGGATGAGCAAATCCGGCCGTTCTTCTTTCAGCTTGGACAAACACTCTTCACCATCCTCGGCCGTGACCACGGTATACCCGCCGGACTCCAGTATCATCTGCAAGGCTTCCCGCATATCCGGATCATCGTCCACTACCAGGATCTTGGCACTTGCTCCCATGTCGCACCCCCTTTGCTTGGTCATTGGTCATTGGTCATTGGTCATTGGTCATTGGTCATTGGTCATTGGTC
>MAXP01000105.1 GCA_001751085.1 Desulfobacterales bacterium C00003060
AGGCGGTCGATGAGATTGCCCAGGGCCCCCCCGAAGATCATGGCAAGTGCAGCATCCAGCCATCGTTTGCCTGGAGGAGTTCTCGTATAAAGATAAAAAACGATCCCAAGGGCCACGCAGGAAACTGCAAGGAACAACCCGGTTCGCAACCGGGATGCCTCCCCCGCGAGCACTCCGAAAGCGCCGCCCGTATTTCTGATATGGGTGAGATTAAAGAATCCCGGAATGATCTCCAAGTCTTCAAAAAGCAAAAACCTTTGCGCAACAAGCCCCTTGGTCACCTGATCAACCAGGAGTATTGCCGCAACAATCAGCAAGAAGGTTATATATCTTCTGGTCGCCTTGATTTCAGATCCCACTCTCAACGGTACTAAGGACTTCTACACACCGAGAACAAACAGTCTTGTGTATTGCGTCCGAACCCACCGAGGGATCATGAATCCAGCACCGCTCGCATTTTTCGCCTGGCGCAGGATCGATGCGGATAGCAAGGCCCGGAATCTTCGTGGCCTGGTACGCATCCTCAAGCCCTTCCTCGGCCAAGATGTCTACCTTGGACACGATGAAGACTGTCCGTAATTCGTCGGCATTCAACTTCACGTCTTCTCTGAATTTCTCCGGAATGGATAGAGTCACTGCTGCATCCAGAGCGTGGCCAATGATTTTCCGAGATCGCGCCTCTTCAAGGGCCTTACTAACCTCTCCTCTGAGCAGAAGGATCGACTCCCACCTCCCGGCCAATTCATCATCCCAAAAGCCCTTTTCCACCTCCGGGAGTTGAGCCAGATGCACACTGGCCGGTCTTGCATCGACGCCCGGCATGTGATCCCATATCTCCTCAGCCGTAAAGACCAGGATGGGAGCCATAAGGCGCACCAAGGTGTCGACTATGGTGCAAAGCGCAGTCTGGGCTGAACGTCTACCAGTTGACATTGAAGGCAAGGTATAGAGCCTGTCCTTCAGAACGTCTAAGTAAAAGGCACCCATATCCAGGGTGCAATAATTGTACAGATCGTGATATACCGCATGAAACTCAAAGGCCTGATAGGCGGCTCTGACTCTCCTGACCAACCCCTGAAGGCGGTGAAGGGCAAAACGATCGATTTCCAGCATGTTTTTGTACGGTATGGCATGTTCTGCAGGGTCAAAATCCCCCAGATTCCCAAGCATGAAGCGACCTGTATTCCGAATCCGGCGGTAGGCGTCCGTAAGCTGTTTGAGGATCTTTTCCGAGACTCGTATATCGTCTTTATAATCCGAAGCCGCTACCCACAACCGGAGGATCTCACCACCGTATCGGTTTATGATTTCACTTGGTGCAATCACATTTCCCTTGGATTTGGACATCTTTTCGCCATTGCCATCCACTACAAAACCATGGGTCAACACATTTTCATAAGGGGCCTTGCCACGTGTGCCAACTGCAGTAAGAAGAGCGCTGTGGAACCATCCCCGATGCTGGTCGCTCCCTTCCAAATATAAGTCAGCAGGCCAGTTGAGATAATCCCTGCTTTCAAGTACCGCAGCGTGGCTCACGCCGGAATCGAACCATACATCCAAAATATCATCTTCTTTCTCAAAAGTGTTTCCATTACACTCAGGGCACTTTGTTCCTTGCGGCAAGAGGACGGAATTATCGGCTTCAAACCAGATGTCAGCGCCGTGGCGTTCAAAGAGGCGCGCCACATGATCGATGATTTCCCGACTGATCAAACAGGTCGCGCATCCTTTACAATAAAAGGCCACTATAGGCACTCCCCATGACCGCTGCCGGGAGATGCACCAGTCCGGGCGGTTTTCAATCATTCCAAAAATGCGGTCACGTCCCCAGGCCGGAATCCAGTTGACCTGGTCAACACACCCCAGGGCCTTTTGTCTCAACTGCGTCTTTTCCATGGAGATAAACCACTGTTCCGTGGCCCTAAAGATCACAGGTTTTTTGCACCGCCAGCAGTGCGGATAGGTGTGCGTTATGTTCCCTTTGCTAATGAGCATGCCAAGCTCTGCAAGTTTGTCAATAACCGCAGTGTTGGCATCAAACACAAACATACCTGCAAAAAAATCGACATCAGTAAACCTGCCATCATCATCCACCGGCGAGTAGATCTCCAGATCATAAGCCAGGCCCACTTCATAGTCCTCGCGGCCATGGCCCGGGGCTGTGTGCACACATCCCGTTCCCGTGTCCATTGTCACGTAATCGGCCAGGATGATCAATGACCGCCGATCGTAAATGGGATGACGACAGTGTTTGCCCTCCAGCGTCTTTGGGTCAATCTGGCCCAATACCTTGTAATCGGCAATCCCAAAGGTCTCCATACTCGTTTCCAGGAGACCATCGGCCAGAACATAGACCTGATCATCACCCACATCCACGGCTACATACTGGAAATCGGGATGAAGAGCCAAGGCAAGGTTGGCAGGGATAGTCCATGGAGTCGTTGTCCAGATCACCAAATGGACTTCCATTCCAGTCAGGAAAGGACAAAAGTCGCTTACGTCAGAAAGCAAAGGAAACTTTACATAAATAGATGGCGACGTGCGCACCTCGTATTCCACTTCTGCTTCTGCAAGAGCGGTTTTGCACGTGCTACACCAATAGATAGGCTTCTTGCTCTTATTCAAACCCCCATCAAGGGCAAACTTGCCAAACTCTCTTACAATTGTTGCCACATAAGCATTTTTCATGGTGAGATAAGGATTCTCCCACTCACCCATCACCCCGAGTCTTTTGAACTCTTCTTTCTGGACTTCAATGTATTTCTCAGCATAGGCCCGGCAATTCCTTCGGACCTCAACCTGACTCATCTTGTTTTTCTTCTTACCAAGCTCCTGGTCAACCTGGTGTTCTATGGGAAGACCATGACAATCCCAACCAGGCACATACGGCGAGTCAAATCCGTTCATCTGACGGGATCGAATCACCATATCTTTCAGGATCTTATTAAGGGCCGTACCAATATGGATGTTTCCATTGGCATAAGGCGGACCGTCATGAAGGATAAACCGAGGTCTACCCATTGAGGATCTCCTGATCTGATCATAGAGCCCTATCGTATCCCACTTTCTAAGAACCTCGGGTTCTCGTTGAGAGAGGCTGGCCTTCATCGGAAAGGCGGTCCTGGGAAGGTTCAGGGTTTTTTTGTAATCCATAGCATTCTCCAACATTCCACAGAAATTTACGATGCAAATATCGGCATCCTTCATTCACCAGTTTACACTTTTTTCGAAAAAGCGTGTATTATCGAATTGAACACGGATGTTGAAACTGGAAATTCGAAATTAGGTAACGCATCAACATCTTTTTGTTTTTCCCAATTTCAA
>MAXP01000106.1 GCA_001751085.1 Desulfobacterales bacterium C00003060
GTATGGGCAAAAAAGGTCATGAACAAGGAAAGGGTTTTTCCAGGAGCGCTTCTTCAGGCCTCCAATGGAGCCATAGTGCAGGTAGTTGCAAGAAATAAAAATGCCATTGGCTACATCGGCATTGGATATATGGATAAAGGCGTAAAGGCCTTGACGGTGGATGGAATCACGGGGTCTGAGCAAACAACCCTGAATGGGACATACGCCGTGAGCAGACCCCTATTCATGTTCACGAGCGGCTGGCCAAAAGGGGACACCCTCAACTTCATACGCTTTGTTATGGACCCGCAAAAAGGTCAGGCGTACGTACAAGAGGCAGGGTACGTGCCTTTGTATTAAGGAATTCAGGGATTGAGGAATTGGATGAAAAGATGTTTACTTATCCTGACAATCCCTGGCCCAGACCGATATAGCAGAGCTTGGTCGCAACATCTTTATTAGCGAGATCAACAATGACAATGTGCTCCAGGCAAGGTCGCACCAGGACGGGCCTGTTCATCCTGTCTGAATTAAATTAAGAAGGATTTACTCAAAACAGAATGAGAAATAACAGACAAACCGGAAAAACTCGTCAAAGAAGGGAATGGGCCATCCGATTCTTTTTTTTCGGAGTCGCATTGGCTTCCATAACAACCCTCGCCATAATTGTCGTTTTTCTCTTTTCAGAAGGCCTTCCCATTTTCAAAGAGGTCTCTGTTCACGATTTTTTCTTTGGACGCTACTGGTACCCCACGGATGACCCCCCGGACTTCGGCATCTTTCCGCTGATTGTGGCATCCATAGCCGTTACCGGCGTGTCCGCTCTCATTTCCATTCCCTTAGGGGTGATGACCGCCCTTTATCTTGCAGAGTGTGCCTCTGCCCGGCTGCGGGAATGGGTCAAACCGATTGTGGAGCTTCTGGCAGCCCTTCCTTCTGTTGTGATTGGCTTCTTCGGCATGGTAATTGTGGCCCCGTTCCTTCAACAAATCCTTGATATCCCGACGGGTTTGAATCTTTTTAATGCTGCACTGATGTTGGGCTTTATGTCCGTTCCAACCATCTGCAGCCTCTCTGAGGACGCCATTTTCAGCGTACCTGTAGAACTTAAAGAGGCTTCCCTGGCATTAGGGGCTACACAGTGGGAAACCATCGCCCGGGTAATCCTGCCCGCATCGATTTCCGGCATCTGCACGGCCATCATTCTGGGTATTTCTAGAGCTATTGGTGAAACCATGGTGGTACTCATGGTCGCTGGTGGTGCGGCCCTGGTGCCCACTTCCATATTTGATCCGGTCAGGCCCATGCCTGCCAGCATAGCCGCAGAAATGGCCGAGGCCCCTTTCAGGAGCGATCATTATTATGCACTGTTCGCCACGGGCATTGTACTATTTGCCTTTACCATGGCCTTTAACCTCGTGGCTGATTACATCTCCAACAAATACAGGCAGGTTGGAGCTGCAACTTTGTAACTCTGAACCCTGAACCTATCAACCTTTGAACCTTTGAACCTTTGAACCTTTACCTATGAATAAATCAATTAGTTCTCTGAAGCGTCGTAAACTGATCCAGGTCGCAATCTTTGGCCTTTTCAGGCTGTCTGCCGCCATCAACGGCATTGCATTGCTTATCGTCGTCTATTTTCTTGTGGCAAGAGGATGGCGGGCCATCAACTGGACATTTTTAACGCAGCCGCCCATGGATTCAATGACCAAGGGAGGAATCCTGCCCTGCATCGTGGGTACTCTCTGCCTAAGCCTCGGCGCCATTCTGGTGGCCCTTCCCATCGGAATTGCCTCTGCCATCTATCTTCACGAGTATGCCCGTCCCGGCCGGGTACTCCGCATTATTCGTCTTGGGATAAACAACCTTGCCGGTGTCCCTTCGGTCGTCTTCGGTCTGTTTGGTTTGGCCTTCTTTGTAGTATGGTTACAGATGGGAGTGAGTATCCTTGCCGGCGCATTGACGTTAGGGGCGATGAGCTTGCCCGTGATTATCGGGTCCTCCGAGGAGGCCCTGCGGACCGTTCCGGATGCTTATCGGGAAGCGTCCCTGGGCCTGGGAGCCACCAGGTGGCAGACTATCTATCGAGTCGTGCTGCCGGCTGCTTTGCCCGGCATCCTTACCGGGGCCATCCTGGGAATCAGCCGGGCCGCAGGAGAGACCGCTCCTATCATGTTTACGGCGGCAGTATTCTACACGCCCTCTCTGCCGACTTCTGTTTTTGACGAAATCATGGCGCTGCCCTATCATATCTATGTTCTGGCCACTGCAGGCACAGAGATCGAGGCCACCCGCCACCTTCAGTATGGAACGGCCCTGGTACTGATCACCCTAGTTCTAGGGATGAATCT
Source organism: Desulfobacterales bacterium C00003060 (assembly GCA_001751085.1). Lineage (GTDB taxonomy): Bacteria > Desulfobacterota > Desulfobacteria > Desulfobacterales. The sequence goes on from MAXP01000106.1 coordinate 2,334, forward strand.
TGTAGCCATCATTTATCGAGCTCGCCTCCAAAGACGTAGGTAGTAAGTAAACCACCCGTTGAGTCGTTAATTTGTTCAACGACTCAACAAGGATTTAACGATGGATAAACCACCAAAAATGGCAACAAGAAACCTGGATTTCTATTACAGTGATTTTCATGCCCTGCACAACATCTCACTGGAGTTCTATGCTAACCAGGTGACGGCCCTCATCGGCCCTTCAGGCTGCGGAAAGAGTACTCTATTGCGTTGCCTGAACCGGATGAATGATCTGATTCCTATCAGCCGCGTGGAAGGGCAGGTTCTCCTCGATGATCAGAACATCTACGATCCCAATGTGGACGTGGTCACACTTCGCAGTCATGTCGGCATGGTATTTCAAAACCCCAATCCTTTTCCAAAAAC